>DATKSK010000050.1 GCA_035531755.1 Acidimicrobiales bacterium
GCGGGCGTGCTCGCGCAGTGACTCGAGCGTCGGCATGTCGGCGGCGCGCCGGGGGACGACGACGGCGACGCCGATCTCCCCCATGACTTCGTCGGGCCGTGCGACGACGGCGACGTGGGCGACACCCGGGTGGTCGGCGAGCACGTTCTCGACCTCGAGGGGGAAGACGTTGTAGCCGCCGCGCACGTACATCTCCTTGGCGCGCCCCTCCAGGTGCAGGCGTCCCCGGTCGTCGACGAAGCCCAGGTCGCCGGTACGCACGGCGCCGTCGGCGGTGAAGACGGCGGCCGTCGCCTCGGGGTCGTGCCAGTAGCCGCTCATCACCGCCGGCGAGCGCAGGCAGACGTGGCCGACCTCACCGGCGGCCGACAGCTCGTCGTCGTCGGCCCGGATGGTGAGCTCGACGCCCTGCCGCGCCCGGCCCACGGTCTCCTCGGCATCCTCGGGGGGATCGTCGTGCGCCGTGCCGACGCCCACGCCGGCCTCGGTGCAGGTGTAGCGCACCACCACGGGCACCCCGAAGCGCAGCCGCGCCTCGCGGACGAGCGCGGCGGTGGCGGGCCCTCCCCCCATGGCGATGGTGCGGACGCTGCTCGTGTCGGTGGCCTCGAAGCGCTCGTGGCGGAGCATGAGGGCCACCTGCGTGGGGATGCCCCCGAGCGCGGTGATGCCGTGCCGCTCGACCATGTCGAGGGCCGTGCCGGCCGACCACTTGTCCATCAGGAACGTCGTCCCGCCGCCGCGCAGCGCCTGCGGCAGCTTGGTCATGTAGCCGAGGTGGGCGAACGACGTCGACGACAGGCCGCGCCCGCCGCCCCCCCAGCGCCCCCCGCCGTCGATGTCGCCGATCGCCCGCAGCTGGCGCGCCGCGAACACCGCACCCTTCGGGTCGCCGGTGGTCCCCGACGTGAACACCACCGCCACCGGGTGGTCGGGGTCGAGCGGCGCGGGGTCGGCGCCGCCGGGGTCGGCCCCGCTCCGCAGCTCGGGGAGCACCGCGTCGGGGGCGACGTCGGCGCCGACGGCCACCGCGACCAGGTCGCCGACCCCGGTCACGGCGGCCACGTCGGTATCGCCGGCGAGCGGCGCCGAGGCGACGACGAGCCGCGGGCGCGCCACCGCCAGGCAGCGGCGCCGTTCGGGGGGCGACAGCCGGTCGTTCACCCCGGCGGTGACGGCCCCGATCTTGGCGGCCGCCGCGTAGGCCACCGCGTACGCGGGACCCGACGGCAGGAGGAGCGCGACCACGTCGCCGGCGCCCACGCCCCGGGCCCGCAGGCCGGCGGCGGCCTCGTCGGACAAGCGGTCGAGGTCGCGGTAGGAGAGGGCGGCGCCCTCGGGCGTGACGTACAGCGGCGTGTCGCCGTAGCGCGAGGCCGCCTCGCGGACGACGTCGCCGAGCATCCCGGCCCCCGTTCAGTCGCCGAGCCCGTAGAGCTCGGCGGCGTTGCCGCCCAGGACCATCGACTGCACCTCGGGCGCCAGGGGCGCCATCGTCCGGCGCAGTGCGTCGACCGCGCCCGGGAAGGTGGCGTCGTGGTGCGGGTAGTCCGACCCCCATACGATGCGCCGCTCCCCGATGGCCGGGGCGAGCGCGGGCAGGGTGCGCTCGTCGACCTCGTAGCTGACCCAGCACTGGCGGGCGAAGTACTCGCTCGGCGCCATGCGCAGGTCGGGGCAGAAGCCGCCGAAGCTCCCGGCCTGCTCGTCCAGGCGGTCCAGCCAGAACGGCACCCAGCCGCCGCCGGACTCCAGGAACACCACCCGCAGGGCGGGGTGACGCTCGAGCACCCCGAACGTCACCAGCTGCGCGTAGGCCAGCATGGCCTCGAAGGCGTGGGACACGGCGTGCAGGACCAGCGGGTTGAAGGGGCGGTCGGACCCCAGGGTGGGGACGATCACCGAGCTGCCCTCGTGGACCGCCACGGCGGTCCCGGTCTCCTCGGCGGCTTCCCACACCGGCTCGTAGGCAGGGTCGGAGAGCGAGCGCCCGCAGCACGGGTTGGGCCGGACGAAGGCGGCCACGGCGCCGAGCTCGTGGCGTGCCCGGCGCAGCTCGGCCGCGGCCGCGGCGGGATCCTGCATGGGGAGCATGGCCGCGCCGAACAGCCGGTGGGGGTCGGCCGCGCAGTACGAGGCCAGCCAGTCGTTGTAGGCGCGGGCGATCCACAGCGCCGCCCGGGCGTCGTCGAGCGCCCAGAAGTACAGCCCGACGGAGGGGAACAGCACGGCCCGGTCGATGCCCTCGGTGTCCATGTCGGCGAGGCGCGCCACGGGGTCCGCGCCCCCCGGCCACGCCTCCTCCAACGAGCGGAAGGACGCCGGCTCCGAGAAGCGGGCCCCCGGGGTGGCCAGGGTGCCGAGCGGCACGGCCAGGATCTCCTTGTCCCCGACGACCACGTGCTCGTAACCCTGCGCGTCACGTTCGATGCGCGGCCGGTGCGGCTCGGGCACCGCGGCCCAGGCGGAGCGCGGCTCCACCACGTGCCCGTCGGCGTCGACGACGCTCACCGCGGCCCTCCGGTCGCCCGCCAGTCGTCGGCGGCCGGCATCGGGTGGCGGAACAGCTCGGCGGCGTTGCCCGCGGCCATGCGGCGCAGCTCCTCGTCGGGCAGGTGGCCCATGGTCCTCTCGAGTACCGCCTGCGTGTCGGGCCACGTGGAGTCGGCGTGCGGGTAGTCGCTCTCGAGCATGATGTGGTCGACGCCGATGCGGTGGCGCAGCTCGATGACCGACGGGTCGTCGATGGTGCAGAACCAGAAGTTGCGCCGCAGCACCTCGCTCGGGCGCAGGTCCGACGGCCACGACGTGCTCTCGGTGCCCGACGCCGAGTGCTCGAGCACGTAGTCGGCCCGGTCGAGCAGCATCGGCACCCACCCGATCCCGCCTTCCGACATGGCGATCGACAGCCCGGGGAAGCGCAGCGGCACGCCGGACCACAGCCACTCCGCCGCGGCCAGCAGCGCGTTCACCGGGAAGAGGGTCGGGAAGAGCTCGAAGGGCGGGTCGGGCGACGGCAGGGGCGCCCATGCCGAAGCCCCGGTGTGGAGGCACACCACGGTGGCCGTCTCCTCGCACGCCGCGAAGAACGGGTCCCAGGCCCCCGAGAAGATGGACGGCACCCCCAGCCGCGCCGGGAACTCGGGGAAGCTCACGGCCTTGAAGCCGCGCTCGGCGTTGCGGCGCACCTCCTCGGCTGCCACGGCCACGTCGACGAGCCACGGCAGTTGCAGCGGGATGATCCGTTCCGGAAAGGTGCCGGCCCACACCTCGGCGTGCCAGTCGTTCCACGCCCGCAGGCAGGCCAGGCCCAGCTCGGGGTCGTCGGACCGGGAGAACACCGATCCGCAGAAGCCCGCCACCAGCGACGGGAAGCACAGCGAGGCCCACACGCCGTTGATGTCCATGTCGGCGATGCGCGCGTGGATGTCGAAGCAGCCGGGGCGCATCTCGTCGAAGCGCGACGGGTCCATGCTCCAGGTGTCGCGCCGGCGCCCGGCGACGGCGTTCAGGCCCACGTTGGGGTAGGTGCGGTCCTCGTACAGCCAGTGCTGGACCCCGTCGTCGCGCTCGACGACGCGCGGGGCGCGCGCCGCCAGGCGCGCCGGCACCCGGCCCTCGAACAGGTCGGGCGGTTCGATGAGGTGGTCGTCGACCGAGATGACCGGCACGCGGATCGGGCGCGGGTCGGGGTCGGGGAGCAGCACGCCGGTCACGGGCGCAGCGCCGCCGAGCAGAACGCCCACAGGTCCTCGGCCACGGCGGTCGGCGGGTCGTCGATCTGGTGGCAGATGAGGGCGTGCAGGTGCGACACCACGAGGTGGAAGAGGGTGCGGGCGTCGCGCCGGGCGTCGCCCGCCCGGACCCGGCCACGGGCCTGGGCGTCGGCCACGGCACCCTCGAAGACGTCGACGAAGGGCTCCAGCACGGCGCGCAGCTGGTCCGGGTGCGACTCGGCCAGCCGCAGGTGCTCGCGCACCAGCGCCGCCGCGTAGGGGAGGCGGCCGTCGACGGTGATGAAGCGGAACAGCCCGACGACGGCCAGGCGCAGGCGCTCCACCGGGTCGGGCTCCCCGCCCACCATCGCCGCCAGGGCGGCGGCCCCCCGCCGGGCGTCGTCCTCGAAGAGGGCGACGAGCAGCTCGTCCTTGCCGGGGAAGCAGCGGTAGAAGCCCTTGAGCGACGTCCCGGCGCCGGCGACGACCTGGTTGACGGTGAACGTCGGGCCCTCGGCGTCCCACACGAGCTCGCGGGCCGCCTCCACCAGACGGGTGGCCACATCGTCGGCGACCGCCACGCCACGCGCCCGGGACACCATCGGCACCGGAAACTATCATCCCGGAGAACGGCATTCTCCGGACGCGGGAGGGGACGGGTGGGCGAGGCGATCGGGCTCGTGATCGACGGCGGCGTGGTGCCCGGCGAGGCCGGCACGTACCCGGTGACCAACCCGGTGCGCCCGGCCGAGGTCGTCCTCGATGCCCCGGCCGCTTCGCCGGCGCAGCTCGACGCGGCCGTGGCCGCGGCGCGCCGGGCGCAGGCGGCCTGGGCGGCGCTCGACCCGGCGGAGCGGTCCGAGCTCGTCCACAAGGCGGCCGCGGCGGCGGGCGCGGCGGTGGAGGCGCACGGCCTGGCGAGCCTGCTCACCCGGGAGCACGGCAAGGTGCTGTGGGAGGCGCAGTTCGACTCGGGCACCATCGGCGGGATGGCGGGGGCCTTCGCCCCGCTCGTCGCCGAGGCACTGGCGCCGCGTTCGATGGGCGGCGGCGGTCGGCGCACGCGCGTGGTCCACGAGCCCTACGGGGTGGTGGCGGCGGTCCTGCCCTTCAACTGGCCGGTGTCCGTGCTCGGCAACAAGGTGCTCCCCGCCCTCCTGGCCGGGAACACCGTCGTGGTCAAGGCCCCGCCCACCTGCCCCGGCGCCGTGCTCGCCGTCACCGCGGCACTGGCCGACGCGCTCCCGCCCGGTGTGGTGAACGCCGTGAACGGCCCCGCCCCCGAGCTCGGGGAGCTGCTCGTGTCGCACCCGGGCGTGGACATGGTGTCGTTCACCGGCGGCGTGCCCACCGGTCGCGCCGTCATGGCGGCCGCCTCCGGCGCGGTGCGGCCCGTGGTGCTGGAGCTCGGCGGCAACGACCCCGCCATCGTGGCGCCCGACGTCGACGTCGACGACGCCCTGGCCGACCGGATCGCCGGCGCCACCTTCATCACCTCGGGCCAGGTGTGCATGGCCATCAAGCGCCTGTACGTCCCCGAGGACAAGGTGCGGGCCATGGTCGACGCGCTGGTGGCCCGCGTGGGCGCCGAGGTGGTGGGCGACGGGCTCGCCCCCGAGGTGACCATGGGGCCCGTGCACCGCCCCGCGGCGCGCCACCGGGTCGAGGCCATGCTGGAGGAGGCCGCCGGGCGCGGCGCCACCGTGCACCGCCCGGCGCGCGTGCGTGACGAGGACGCCGGGGCCGGCGGCTACCTGGTGTCGCCCGCCATCGTCGAGGGCGTCCCCGACGACGCCCAGATCGTGTGCGAGGAGCAGTTCGCCCCCGCGCTGCCGGTGCTCGGCTACCGCCACATCGACGAGGCGATGCGACGCGCCAACGACTCGCCCTACGGCCTGTGCGCGTCCATCTGGACCGCGGACGGCGACCTGGCCGCCGAGGCGGCCCGGCGCTTCGAGGCCGGCACCGTGTTCGTGAACAACCACGGCACCGCCGCCATGGACCACCGGGCACCGTTCGGGGGGTGGAAGCAGTCGGGCTACGGCGTCGAGCTGGGGCCCGAGGGGATGCTCGCCTTCACCCGCCCCAAGACCGTCCTGGAGTTCCCGGCGTCGTGACGGGCCCGGCGAGTCGTACCCCGGGGAGCTGCGCGTGCTCGACCTGCTGATCCGCGGCGGGACGGTGGTGGACGGCACGGGGGCCCCGGCGCGGCGCGCCGATGTCGCCGTGCGCGACGGCCGCATCGTCTCGGTGGGCCCCACCGACGAGCCGGCCGCACGGGTCGTCGACGCCGACGGGCTCATGGTCGTGCCGGGGTTCGTGGACCTGCACACGCACTACGACGCCCAGCTGTCGTGGGACCCGGCCGCGAGCCCCTCCCCACTGCACGGCGTGACCACCGTGATCGGCGGCAATTGCGGGTTCTCGTTGGCGCCGTCGGGCCCGGAGCACGCCGAGTACCTGGCCCGCATGATGGCGCGGGTCGAGGGCATGCCCATCACCGCGCTGCACCACCTCGACTGGTCGTGGGCGTCGTTCGGGGAGTGGCTCGGCCGGCTCGACGGCGCCGTGGCGGTCAACGCCGGCTTCCTGGTGGGCCACTCCACGCTGCGGCGCGCCGTCATGGGTGACGCCGCCGTCGGCGGTGCGGCCGGCCCCGGCGACGTCGACGCCATGCGCCGGGCGCTGCACGCCGCGCTGGAGCAGGGCGCCCTCGGGCTGTCGACGTCGCGGGCGCAGACCCACAACGACGGCGACGGCATGCCGGTCCCCTCGCGCGCGGCGGGGCGCGCCGAGCTCGAGGCGTTGTGCGCCGTTGTCTCCGAGCATCCCGGGACCACGCTCGAGCTCATCGTGCCCGGGTGTCTCGACGGGTTCAGCGAGGACGAGGTCGAGCTCATGGCGACGCTGTCGCTGCTCGCGGATCGCCCGGCCAACTGGAACGTCCTGGGGGTGTCGGCCCTCAACCCCGGCGGTGTCGAGCACCAGCTCGAGGCGTCCACCGCCGCGGCCGAGCGCGGCGCCACCGTGGTGGCGCTGACGCTGCCACACACCATGAAGATCCGGCTGTCGTTCGAGCACGGGGCCATCATCGATGCCCTGCCCGGGTGGCGCGAGATGTTCGCCCTGCCGGTCCACGAGCGCATGGCGGTGCTGCGCGACCCCGCGGCGCGGGCCCGCCTCGACGCGGGGGCGAAGTCGAAGGAGGCCGGGATCATCGGCGCGCTGGCGCGCTGGGAGAACCTCGTGATCGACGAGACGTTCGACCCCGCCAACGCCGCCTACGAGGGACGTTCCGTGGGCGACGTCGCCGCCGAGACGGGCACGGACCCCTTCGACGCGCTGCTCGACGTCGTGATCGCCGACGGGCTGCGCACCGGGTTGCGCCCGCCCATCGGCGAGTCCGAGGCGGACTGGGAGCTGCGGGCCCGGGTGTGGCAGGACCCGCGCACCGTGGTGGGGGGGTCCGACGCCGGCGCCCACCTCGACGTCATGTGCGGGGCCATCTATTCCACCTCGATGCTCGGCGACGGCGTGCGGGCCCGGCAGCTGCTGTCGTGGGAGGAGGCCGTGCGCCAGCTCACCGACGTCCCCGCCCGGCTCTACGGCCTGCGCGACCGCGGGCGGGTGGCGGCGGGCTGGTGGGCGGACCTGGTGCTGTTCGACCCCGACCGGATCGGCCACGGGCCCGAGCGCACCCGCGCCGACCTCCCCGGCGGCGCCGGCCGTCTGTACGCCGAGGGCATCGGCATCGAGCACGTGCTGGTGAACGGCGAGGAGATCGTGCGGGCGGGCTCGTTCACCGGCGCGTTGCCCGGTGCGGTGCTGCGGTCGGGCACCGACACCGACACCGTCACGGCCGGGGCCGGCCGGCCATGAGCGGCCGCACCGTGCGCGCCGCGGTGGTCCACGAGGTGGGCGCCCCCTTCGTGGTCGAGGAGATCGAGCTCGCGCCCGTCGGGCGGCGTGACGTGCGGGTCAGGATGGCGGCGAGCGGCGTGTGCCACTCCGACCTGTCGGTCCAGGACGGGTCGATCCCCTTCATGTTCCCGACCGTGCTCGGCCACGAGGGCGCCGGGGTGGTGGTGGAGGTCGGCGACGACGTCACCCGGGTCGCACCCGGCGACCACGTCGTGCTCACGTGGATGCCCGCCTGCCGACGCTGCTTCTGGTGCCTGTCGGGGCAGGTGATGCTGTGCGAGGTGGGCCTGGCCGAATCGTTGGCCGGCCCCTACGCCACGGTGCGGGGCGCGCCGCTCGTGCGGGGCCTCGGCACGGCCACCTTCGGGGAGGAGACCCTCGTCCCCGAGGGCGAGGTGGTGCGCATCGACCCCGCCGTCCCGTTGGAGCTCGCCGCCCTGGTGGGATGCGCCCTCGCCACCGGGGTGGGGGCCGTGTGGCACACGGCCCGGGTGACCCCGGGCTCCACCGTGGTCGTCGTCGGGTGCGGCGGTGTGGGCCTGTCGGTGATCCAGGGGGCGCGCCTGGCGGGGGCCTCCGCCATCGTCGCCGTCGACCGGTTGGCGTCCAAGCTGCCCACGGCCGCGGCCATGGGGGCCACGGCGCTCGTCGACTCGTCGGCCGAGGACGCCGCCGCCGCCGTGCGGGCCCTCACCGGCGGACGGGGCGCGGACTTCGGCTTCGAGGTGGTGGGCCGGGCCGACACCATCAAGACGGTGTTCGCGGCGGTGCGCCGGGGCGGTACGGCGGTGCTCGTCGGGGCCGGCTCCCCCGCGGAGCAGGTGTCGTTCTCGGCCTTCGAGCTGTTCGTCGACGCCAAGACGGTCGTCGGCTGCGTGTACGGGTCGACCGACGCCGACCGGGACTTCCCCGTCCTGGTCGACCTGGTCCGGCGGGGCGCCATCGACGCCGCCGGCATGGTGACGCGCCGCATCGGGCTCGACGACATCAACGACGCCTTCCGGGCGATGGAGGCGGGCGAGGTGGCGCGCAGCGTCATCGTCTACGGCGCCGGCCCGGGCCACGGCGACAGCGGGCGCGGGGCCGGCGGCGCCGGTGCCGGGAAGGAGCGATGATGGCGGTCGACCTGCACGTCGTGGACGCCGACGCCCATGCGGTGGAGCCGCTCGAGTTCTTCGCCGAGCTCATGGCGCGCTTCCCCGACCACGTCGGCCTGCGCACCGACACCAGGCTGGGCGTGCTCGTCGAAGGGCGGCCCTATCCGCAGTACGAAGGCCCCGGTGCCGGCTGCCCGCCCCAGCACGGTCTGACCACGGCTCCGGGCGTCGAGCCCGGCACGGTCGAAGGGGTGCTCGCCAACGCCGACACCGACGGCATCGACGAGATGGTCCTGTTCCCGAGCTTCGGCCTGTGCGTCCCCACCCTCGAGGACCCGGTGCTCGGGGCCGGGATGGCCCGGATGTACAACACCTGGGCGGCCGGGTTCTGCGCCCAGAGCGGGGGGCGCCTCCACGGTGTGGCCGTGGTCCCCATCGAGCACGGCGTCGAGGCCGTCACCGTGATGGAGGAGGCCAAGGACCTCGGGCTCGTGGGCACGATCGTGCCCCCGGCGTTGAAGGACCGGAACCTCGACCACCCCGACCTCGACCCGTTCTACGCGGCCGCCGCCGCCATGGACATGCCGCTCGGCGTGCACGGCGCCCCGGGGATCCACCTCCCCAAGATCGGCGTCGACCGCTTCGACAATTACATCCAGGTCCACTGCATCAGCTTCCCCTTCGACCAGATGACCGCCATGACCGCCCTCGTGAGCGGCGGCGTCTTCGAGCGGCACCCCACGCTCCGGGTGGCCTTCCTGGAGGCGGGCGCGGGGTGGCTGCCGTGGTTCGTGGAGCGCCTCGGCGAGCACTACGAGTCGCGCGGCGACTGGATACCGGACGGCTGGCGCCGGCCGCCGGCGGAGTACGTGGCCGCGGGCAACGTCGTCGTCACCTGCGAGCCCGACGAGGACGCCCTGCCGTGCGTGGTGGAGCTGCTCGGCGACCGCTGTGTCATGTTCGCCAGCGACTACCCGCACTGGGACGGGGCGTGGCCCCGGGCGACCACCGAGCTGCGCGCCCACGCCGAGGGCCGCCTGGCCCCGGCCGCGCTCGCCCGGGTGGCGGCCGAGAACGCCCGTGACTTCTACAACCTGCCCCGATGACCGCGACCGCGACCACGACACAGAAGGGATCCGGCCCCGTGTTCGTCGACGCCGACGGCCACGTGCTGGAGCACCCGACGGGATTCCGTGCCTTCGCCCCCAAGGGCTTCGAGGACAGGGTGTGGCACATCGAGGTGGACGACGCCGGCCGGGAGTGGGCCGTCATGGACGGCACCCGCAGCCTCGCCAACTTCATGTCGCTGGCGGGCACGGCCGGAATGTCCGCCGAGGACCGCGACCGGGCCCAGCGCGGCGAGCTGCGCTACACCGAGGTGCGCCCGGCCGCCTGGGACGCGCCGGCGCGGCTGGTCGACATGGACACCGACGGCATCGACCAGGCGGTGCTGTACCCCACGCTGCTGCTCGGCATCCAGGGCCACCCCGACGTGGAGTTCGCGGCGGTGATGTGCCGGGCGTACAACGACTGGCTGTCGGACCACACCCGGTCGGGCGGCGGCCGCCTGTTCGGCGTGGCGGTCCTGCCCCAACAGGACGTCGAGCTGGCCGCGGCCGAGATCCGCCGGGTCGCGGCGCTGCCGGGGATCGTGGGCGTGTTCCTGCGGCCCAACCCCACGGTCGACTGGCGGCCCTTCTCCGACGCCGCCTACGAGCCGCTGTGGGCGGCGGCGTCGGACACCGGCCTGCCCGTGGGCCTCCACCCGTTCCTGGCGGCCGACCTGCCCGGCGCCTGCCAGGGGTTGCGCATCAACCGCCTGCGCACGTCGGCCAACCCGCTACCCGATCACACCGGGACGGTGGCGATCGACAACATCTTCTTCACCCAGGCCATCGCCAACCCCTTCGACATGATGAGCTCGATGGCTTTTCTCCTCGCCGGCGGGGTGTGCGAGCGCTTCCCCGACCTGCGCCTGGTCTTTCTGGAGGCCGGGGGCGGGTGGCTCGTGCCGTGGCTCGAGCGGCTCGACCACCACTACGAGATCTTCGGGTGGGACGTCCCCCAGCTGCGGGCCGAACCGTCGGAGTACTTCCGCCGGCAGTGCTGGATCAGCTTCGACCCCGACGAGTCCACGCTGGCCTTCACGGCGCGTTCGCCGCTGTGCGGGGCCGACCGCATCGTCTGGGCGTCGGACTACCCGCATCCCGACGCCGTGTTCCCCGGCGTCACCCGCGAGCTGCGCGAGGCGGTGGCCTCCCTGTC
>DATKSK010000051.1 GCA_035531755.1 Acidimicrobiales bacterium
CTCGCCGACCACCCGGGTGTCGCCCACGTCGCCGTCGTCGCACGGCCCGACGAAGTCATGGGGGAGATCGGCGTCGCCGTCGTCGTCCCCCGGCGCGCCGCCGACATGCCGACGCTCGAGTCACTGCGCGAGCACGCCCGCGCCCGGCTGGCCGCCTACAAGCTCCCCGAGGCGATCGTCCTCACCGACGACCTCCCCCGCACGGCCATGGAGAAGGTCGACCGGCGCGCCCTGCACACCCTGGTGACGGGGCCCGCCACCGCCGCGCCCGCGACCGCCACCGCGGCACCGGCACCGGCACCGGTCGACCCGTCGTCAGCCCGTCGCCGGTGACGACACGTCGGCGCCTGCGATGAGCAGGTCGTCGGGCCCGGCAGGGTCGAGGACCGCCGCCACGATGGCGTCCGCCATCTCCGAGGACTGCAGCACCTCGTAACGCAGCAGGCCGTCGGCGACCCACTGCTCGAACGCCCGGGCCGCCACGGCCGGGTCCCAGGCGTCGGCGAACGACGAGGCGGTGTTGCCCACCGCCACGCACAGCACGCGCACCCCGGGCTCCTCCGCCCGCAGGGCGCGCGCCAGCTCGGCCAGGGCCGCCTTGGTGGCGCCGTAGACACCGAGCCACGGCCAGGGCGCGCCCATGGAGTGGGTGGTCACCACCACCACCGGGTCCGGGGCGCGTCGCAGGTGCTCGAGCGCCCTGGCGACCACGAGCGCCGCCCCCACCAGGTTGGTGGCGAGCATGTCGTGCCACAGGGCGGCGGTGGCGTCGGGCACCCGGACGAGCGGCGAGCTGCCCGCCATGTAGAGCAGGACGTCCATGCCGCCGAGCCACTGCGCGGCCTCGTCGACCACGCGGGCGCAGTCGGCCTCCACGGTGACGTCGCAGCGCCAGCCGCGCGCCTCACCGCCGGCGGCGCGGATCTCGGCGGCGGCCTCCTCGACGAGCGCCTCGCGCCGGGCGGCCAGGGCCACGCGCGCCCCGGCGCTCCCGGCGGCGACGGCGAGGGCGCGGCCGATGCCCGACGACGCGCCGACGACGAGCACCCGCCGGCCCCCGAGACTGGCGCCCTCTGCCACGGGCGCACAGTAGCCCCGCGAGCCTGACGGCGCCGTCAGGTTCAACGCCGGTGACGTAGCATCTCGCTCCGTGACCCGCCCCGAGACCACCCGGTGACCACGCCCGGGGCCGCCGCGGGGCCGGCGCGCGGGCCCGCCGTCCGCCTGCTGCCGCGCCTCGACGACGCCAACCGGTTCTTCTGGACCTCGGGCGAGGACGGCCGGCTGCGCTTCCTGCGCTGCGGCGCCTGCCGGCGCTACGTCCATCCCCCCGTGCCGCGCTGTCCCTACTGCCTCGAGGGCCCACTGGTGCCCGAACCGGTGAGCGGGCGCGCGGTGGTGCACTCCTTCACGGTCAACGTCCAGCAGTGGATACCGGGCTCCGACCCCTACGTCATCGGGCTCGTCACCATCGCCGAGCAGGACGACGTGCGGCTGACGACCAACCTGGTGGACTGCGCGCCGGAGGACGTCCACATCGGCATGGCCGTCGACGTCACCTTCGAGCACGCCGACGACGTGTGGCTGCCGTTGTTCCGGCCGGCCGAGCGGCCGGTGGACCGGTCGGCCCGATGAGCCGGCCCGAGCTGCTGGAGCGCCGGTCGGTCATCTCGGGCATCGGGCAGTCCGACGTCGGGCGCCGGCTCGGGCGCAGCGACCTGGACCTCACCGTCGACGCCTGCCTGGCGGCCATCGCCGATGCCGGCCTCACCCGCGACGACATCGACGGGCTGGCCACCTTCCCCGGCGCCGGCGTGGGCACCGCAGGCTTCGCCGGCCCGTCGAGCCCCGAGGTGCAGGACGCGCTGCGCCTCGCGCTCAACTGGCACGACGGGGGGCTCGAGGGCCCGGGGCAGCTCCGGGCGGTGTTCGCCGCCTGCATGGCGGTGGCGGCCGGGCTCGCCCGCCACGTGCTCGTGTACCGCACGGTCACCGAGTCGACGGCCCAGGGCGAGGGGGGCCGCCAGGGCATCGGCGGTGGGGGCGGGGACGGTCGGGGCGTGCCCCGCTTCTCGGGCTTCCTCCAGTGGACGATCCCCTACGGGGCCGTGTCCGCCGTCAACTGGCTGGCCTGGATCGCCCAGCGCCGCATGTACGAGTACGACCTCACCCGGGAGCAGCTGGCCTGGATCTCGCTCAACGGCCGGCGCAACGCGGCGCGCAACCCCAAGGCCATCTACCGCGAGCCCCTGTCGCTCGACGACTACCTGGCCGTGCGCATGATCTCCACGCCCCTGTGCCTCTACGACTGTGACGCCCCCTGCGACGGGTCGACGGCGGTCGTGGTCTCGCACGCCGACTACGCGCCCGACGCGCCACGGCCCGCGTGCCACGTCAACGCCGTCGGCACGGCCATCCGGGGCCGGCCGAGCTGGGACCAGTTCGACGACATGACCACCTTCTCGGCGCGCGACGCGGCGGCGAGCATGTGGGCGCGCACCGAGCTGCGCCCATCGGACGTCGACGTCGCCGAGCTCTACGACGGGTTCAGCATCCTCACCATGGTGTGGCTCGAGGAGCTCGGCCTGTGCGCCAAGGGCGAGAGCGGGCCCTTCGTGGAGGGGGGCGCCCGCATCGCGCTCGACGGCTCGCTGCCGCTCAACACGAGCGGGGGCCAGCTCTCGGCGGGACGCCTGCACGGCTTCGGCATGCTGCACGAGGCCTGCCTGCAGCTGCGCGGCGAGGGCGGCGAGCGCCAGGTGGCGCGCCCGCCCGAGGTGGCGGCGGTGGCCGCCGGCGGCGGGCCCATCGCCGGCTGCATGCTGCTCACCCGCGGCCCGTCGTGACCCGGGGCCCGGCCGAGACCCGTCTTCGTTAGCTGACGCGGACGTCAGTCAGTTACGATCCCCCCGTGCGCCTGCACTACGACGAGGAGACCGAGGCGTTTCGCCGGGAGCTGCGGGCCTGGATGGAAGCGAACCTCCCTCCCTCCTCCGAGCGCACCGAGCGGGTGACGTCCTCCGCCCACATCCCCGAGTGGGCCCGGGCCTGGCAGCGCAAGCTGTTCGACAACGGCTGGCTCGTCCCCGGCTGGCCACCGGAGTACGGCGGCCGCAACGCCACGCCGGTGCAGCAGATGGTCTACTTCGAGGAGCTCGCCAACCTGGGCGTCCCGCGCAGCTGCAACCCCCAGGGCCTGTCCATCATCACCCCCTCCATCCTCGACTGGGGCACCGACGAGCAGAAGGAGCGCTACGCGCTCCCCACGCTGAAGGCCGACATCAGCTGGTGCCTGGGCATGAGCGAGCCCGACGCCGGTAGCGACCTGGCGGGGCTGCGCACCCGCGCCGAGCTGCACGGCGACCACTTCGTGGTGAACGGCCAGAAGGTGTGGACGTCGGGGGCGCACCACGCCGACTACTGCTTCTGCTTCGTGCGCACCGACCCCGAGGCGTCCAAGCACGCCGGGATCAGCGTCCTCATCATCGACATGTCGACGCCGGGCATCCAGACGCGGCCCATCGCCGAGCTCACCGACCGCGAGCACACCGACTTCAACGAGGTCTTCTTCACCGACGTGGAGGTCCCGGCGGCCAACCTGGTGGGCGAGCTGCACCGCGGCTGGTCGGTGGCGGGCGGGTCGCTGGCGCACGAGCGCGGCATGCTGTGGATCAACGAGGCGACGGGGACCGAGAAGATCATCGAGCGCGTCGTCACCACCGCCACCACCCCCCTGCCCGGCGGCCGGCGGCTGGCCGACGACCCCGCCCTGCGGACGGTGGTGGCACGCGCCTACGTGCAGTCCCAGGCGCTCAAGCTGCTGGGGTACCGCGGGTTCGCGAAGTTCGCCAAGGGGATGGCCTCGCCCGAGCACTCGGTGCTCAAGCTCCTCGGGAGCGAGCTGCGTCGCGGCCTGGCGCTCGACGTCGGCGAGGCCCTCGGCGCCAACGGGCTCGACCTGTCCCGGCACGATGCGCCGTCGGTGGGTCGGGGCGACAGCGAGGCATGGCTCGTGCACTGGTTGCAGAGCTTCGCCGGCACCATCGCCGGAGGGACGTCGGAGATCCAGCGCAACATCATCGCCGAGCGCGTGCTCGGGCTGCCGCGCAGGTAGCGCGTGCTCGGGCTGGCGCGCCGGTAACGACAACAGGGGAGGCACCATGCCGAGCTACGGACCCGAGGTCCTGGGGCCCCCGCCCCGGGACCCGGCGCAGAGATACTGGGACCCCGACGTCCAGACCATGGACCCCGAGCGGTTGCGGGCGCTGCAGGACGAGCGCCTGGGCGTGCTGCTGCGCAAGGTCTTCGACACCCCGGTCCCGCTGTTCAAGGAGAAGCTCCTGTCCGCAGGCATCGGTGCGCCCGAGGACGTCAAGACGGTCGAGGACCTCCGCCACGTGCCGCTGACCATGAAGCAGGACCTGCGCGACTCCGAGGAGGCGACGCCGCCCTTCGGCGAGTACCGCTTCACCGATCCCCGCGCCGCGGTGCGGGTGGGGACCTCCACGGGGACGACGGGGACGCCGACCATCTCGTTGTGGACGCGGCGCGACCTGTGGATCGAGTACGAGTCCTCGGCGCGCACCTGGTGGCGCTACGGGTACCGGCCCGGGATGATCGCCACCCACGCCCACCCCGCCTACCTCTACGGCGGCGGGCCCATGCTGTCGGGCTCCTACGAGTACTTCGGGATGCTCAACATCTGGGTCCCCCCGCCCGACACCGACGAGCTGGCGGAACAGGGGCTGCGGTTCTGGACACGGGTCAAGCCCGACATCCCCTTCATGGGCTTCTCCACCGGACGCTTCTTCGAGGTGGCCGCCAAGGTGGGCATCGACCCCAAGGACGCCGGCCTCGAGTTCAAGGGGATGCCCGGCTTCGGCATGGGCAAGGGCATGCCCCTCATGACGGCGGGCGCGGAGTGCTACGCGTACGTCGGCGGCGCCTGCGGCCAGCTGCCGGGCGCGCACATCAACCAGGACTGGGCCGTCGTCCAGGCCGTCGACCCCGCCACCGGCGAGGACGTCCCCGACGGGGAGTGGGGCGACCTCGTCGTCACCACGCTCGACCGCGACAACGGTCTGCTGCGCTACGACCTCGAAGAAGCGTGCGCCATCCTGCGCGAGCCGTGCCCCTGCGGCGAGACGAGCATCCGCGGGCTGTGGGGCGGGCGGTTCAAGGACCTCATCGCCGTGCAGGGCAAGCGCTTCCAGGCCACCGAGGTGGAGACCGCCCTGCGCGGCGTCGGCGACGTCACCGAGCCCACCCTCGAGTGGCAGATGGTGCGGCCCGGCGACGACACGAGCCCCCTGCGGGTGCGCGTCGAGCGGGGCACCGGCGCCTCCGCCGACGGCGCCGAGGTGGCGGGCCGCTGCGCCACGGCCATCCGGGAGCGCCTGGGCATCGACTCCGACATCGAGGTGCTCGAGCGCGAGACCATCCCCCGCTCGGGGTACAAGGCGGCCCGGGTGGTCGACGAGTGAAAGACGCCCTGCACGACCTCACCTTCGCCGACGTCCTGCGCACGCACGTCGGGACGCGCCCGGCGTCGCTGGGCGCGGTGTGCGGCGGGCACCGACTCACCTACGAGGCCCTCGACGAGCGCGTCAACAAGCTCGCCAACGCGCTGGCGGGCGCCGGGGTGGGGCCCGGGGACCGCATGCTGTGGCTCGGGCAGAACTGCCACCGGCTGCTCGAGGGGCTGCTGGCGGCGGCCAAGCTCGGGGCGGTGTTCTGCCCCGCCAACTGGCGGCAGAGCGCGGCCGAGCTCGCCTTCGTGATCACCGACAGCGACCCGGCCGTGGTGTTCTGGCAGGAGGCCGAGATCGGCGACGCCCTGCGCCAGGCCCGCGCCGAGACGGGCTCGGCGGCCCTGTGGCTCCAGCACGACGGGGCGGGCGGCGGCGGCTACGAGGCCTTCCTGGCCGGCGGCGCCGCCCACGACCCCGCCGGCGACACCGACGAGCGCGCCGCCGTGCTCATGATGTACACCGCGGCGTTCACCGGCAGCCCCAACGGCGCGCTGCTGTCGAGCCGGGCGCTCGTCCTGCAGGGATCGTTCATCGCCCAGATCCAGGGCGTGGGGTCCGACTACGTGTACCTGAACTGCGGGCCGCTGTTCCACGTGGCCACGTTCATGACGACGCTCGCCACCTTCCTGTCGGGGGGCACCAACGTGTTCACCCCCCGGGTGGACGCCGAGGAGCTGTGCCGGCTGATCGCCGGGGAGCGCTGCACCGGGGCGTTCGTGATGCCGCCGACCATGGACCAGATCCTCGAGCTCAACGCCGGGGGCCGCTACGACCTGAGGAGCCTGCGGGGGTTCGCCGGCAAGCCGGAGTGGACGGCCATGATCACGGTCGACGACAGCCCCTGGGGCCGGCGCCCCGCCGGCTACGGCCAGACCGAGGTCATGGGGCTCGCCACCTTCAACGCGCTGCAGCCGAGCCTGGGCTCGAGCGGGCGCCCCGCGCCGTTCCTGCGCATCGCCGTGGTCGACCCCGACGGCACGGTGCTCGGGCCGGGGGAGACCGGGGAGATCGTGGCCCGCGGGCCCACGGTCATGAACGGCTACTTCAACCGCCCCGAGCTCAACGCCCGGCGCCAGGCGGGCGGGTGGCACCACACCAACGACCTGGGCCGCATCGAGCCCGACGGGTCGCTCACCTTCGTGGGGCCCAAGACCCGCCTCATCAAGTCGGCGGCCGAGAACGTCTACCCCACCGAGGTGGAGGGCTGCCTGCGGTCGCACCCGGCGGTGGCCGACGCCGCCGTCATCGGCGTGCCCGACCCCACCTGGGGCCAGAACGTCACGGCGGTCGTGGTGCTGCGCGACGGCGAGAAGGCGTCGGTCGAGGAGATCATCGACCACTGCCGCCAGCGCATCGCCTCGTACAAGAAGCCCAAGAGGGTCGAGTTCGTCGACGCCCTGCCCCGGCAGGGCTTCGCCGTGGACTACGACGCCCTCGACGAGCGCTTCGGCGGGGGCGGGTACCCCGGCACCGGTCGCTGACCGCCCCGCCCCGCCGCCCCGCCCCGCCCCGCCGCCCCGCCGCAACGCCGCCCCGCCCCGCCCCGCCGCAACGCCGCCCCGCCGGCCCGGTCAGGACTCCATCCGCCGCATCACCTGCGCCGAGATCCGGCGCACCAGGCCCCGGGGGGCGAACCGGGGCGACGCCGCGGTGATCTTGTTGAGGGCGCCGGGGACGCACACCGCCTGGTTGCGCTCCAGGGCGGCCAGGCCGTGGTCGACGACCGACTGGGCGTCGCTCCAGGCAAAGCTCGGGAGCCGGTCGGTGCGCACCCCGGCGCGCTGTTGGAAGTCCGTGCGCGTGAAGCCCGGGCACAGCACCGTCACGTGCACGCCCCGGGGCGCCACCTCGTCGTGCAGGGCCTCGGACAGGAAGATGACGAACGACTTGGTGGCCGAGTAGGTGGCGCTGTGCGGCGTCGGGGCGAAGCCGGCGATCGACGCCACGTTGAGGAGGCTGCCCGACCCTCGCCGCACCATGGCGCCGAGGGCGGCGTGGCTGAGGACGAGCACCGCCAGCGCGTTGACCGTCACCTGGCCGGCCTCGCCGTCGACGGCGAGGTCCACGAACCGCCCGTAGTGGCCGAAGCCGGCGTTGTTGACGACGACGTCGACGGGGTCGCCCGTGCGCAGGCGCTCCGCCACGCCGTCGAGCTGCGCGGCGTCGGCGAGGTCGGCCGCCATCACCTCGCTGGCGGTGCCGTGCTGCTGCTCGAGCTCGAGGCCCAACCGCTCGAGGCTGGACCGGCCCCGGGCCACGAGGACGAGGTCGTACCCCGTGGCGGCCAGGGTCCGGGCGAAGCATTCCCCCAGCCCCGACGACGCGCCCGTGACGAGCGCCGTTGGTCGAGTTCCCGTTCCCATGGGACAACGACGCTAGCCTCCACCCGGACCTCGACCCCGGCCTCGGCCCTCGACGACAGGAGCCCCCGTGCACACAGCGTCTCGCACCACCCGACGTCGCGCCCTCGTGGCGCTCGGTGCCGCCGGCCTGACCGGGCTCCTGCTGGCGGCGTGCGGCAGCTCCACCAACGCGGCGTCGAGCACGACCGCGACCTCGTCGTCGGGCGCCGGCTCCGGAGCCACCACCACGTCCGCCGGCGGGTCCTCGGGCTCGTCGAGCTCGTCGCAGCTCCACGCCCTGTCGTCGTCGATCCAGACCGCCGAGCACGCCACGTTCAAGGCCGTCTACACGTCGCAGTCCTCGAGCGGCACCGAGACGATCACCATCGAGCAGAAGCCGCCCAAGTCGGTCTTCGGGTCGGGCACCACGTCGGTCATCAACGACGGCACCCACACCTACGTGTGCACACCGACGGGCGGCTCGACGCAGTGCATGTCGGAGTCGGGGAGCACGAACCCCCTGAGCTCGCTGGCCACGCTCTTCAGCCCGCAGGCTCTGCTCTCCGTCTTCCAGCAGGCCGAGGCCCAGGCGGCCGCCCATGCCCAGGGCTACACCCTGACCTTCTCGGACGGCACGTACGCCGGACAGCACGCCAAGTGCGTCTCGGCCACCGGTGGGGCCCAGGGCAGCGGCAAGTACTGCGTGACCGACTCGGGCATCCTCGCCTACGTGCAGTCCTCGTCGAACACGTTCCAGCTGTCGAGCTACTCGTCGTCCCCCCCCGACAGCGACTTCGCGCTCCCGTCGGGCGCCACGGTCATCACCGTCCCGGCCATCCCGTAAGCGGGCCGGGGCCATCCCCGGGCCTCGGCGGCCGTCACGACACCGGGTCGGTGCCGGCACCCCTCCCGGCCCCGCGCGGCCGTGGTGCACCGTCGACGACCTCGGCGACGCCCAGCGGGGCCCGGCCGTCCTCCCGCACGTCGGGGCGCGGGGCGTGGGCGTCGACCATCCGGCGCGCCGCATCGGCGACGTCCCAGCCGGCATGGTCGGCCCGCACGTAGTTCTGCGGCCCGACGCGCGTCGGACGGCCGTACTTGCGGAGCATGTCCAGCTCGACGAGGCGCTCCAGCTCCTTGGCCACCTCGCCCGACGAGTTGTACCCCACGCCCCGGGCCGCCTCCGACTGGTTGAAGGCGACGGTCTGCTCCGATGCCCACAGCAGGACGCGCAGGCGCAGGCGGCGACCGAAGAGCAGCTCGCCCACGGCGTCGACCCGGTCCCTGTCCACTACGCGGATCCCCAGCGACTCAGCACTAGTCACTAGTTTGTCGTGAGTCGGGAGGCGCGGTCCAGGGGTTGATGGCAATTCAGCCCGAAGTATGGCGTTGACCTGGTGCAACGCAGGAGCGGCGGCCGCTCTCGGCTCGGCCCCACCGGGCCCTGTCCCCCCGGCCGGCCCGACGAACGATCGTTCGATAACTACAATTCCCCCCGCCCGGTTCCCCGTCGCCCCCCTCGCCCCGGTTCCCCGTCGCCCCGGCGCCCCCGTCGCCCGGTTACAGGCCGAGAAGGTGCGAGAGCTCTTCGAGGTGCTCGGCCCCGGTCCCGAACAGGGCGGCACCGGCCTTGGCCCGCTTCACGTACAGGTGCATGTCGTGCTCCCACGTGTAGCCGATGCCGCCGAGGCACTGGATCCCCTCCTGGGCGACGAGCTTCTGGCAATCGCCCACGCTCGCCTTGGCCATGGCCACGGCGACGTCGCGGCGCTCGTCACCCTCGGCGATGGCGGCGGCCGCGAAGTACGCCGTCGCCCGCGCCGACTCCAGGGCGACGAACATGTTGGCCAGCTTGTGCTTGATGGCCTGGAACGAGCCCACCTTCACGCCGAACTGCTCGCGCTCTTTGACGTAGGCGTGGACGATGTCGAAGATCGCCTGGCACGTCCCCACCATCTCGGCCGCCAGGGCGGCGGTCGCCTGCCGCACGACGGTGCGCAGCACCGGCCCGGACGCGCCCGGCGTACCGAGCACGCGGTCGGGGCCCACGCGCACGGCGTCGAGGACGACCGTGGCGTAGCTGCGGCTGGCGTCGAGGCTCGCCATCGGCGTGCTGTCGAGCGACTCCCCGGGGACGACGAACAACCCGATGCCGTCCTCACCCGTGCTGCCCGCCAGGCGGGCGGCCACCACGACCTCGTCGGCCCGGTCCCCGTCGAAGACGAAGCGCTTCTCCCCGTCGAGGACGAATCCGTCGCCGTCCGCCGTCGCCACCGTGGCGATGCCGGCGGCGTCGAAGCGGCCGGGCCCCTCGGCCACCGCCAGGCTGCCCACGATGCCGTCACGCGCCACCGCCCCGAGGAAGCGGCTGCGCTGCCCGGCGTCGCCCGCGGCCAGCACCGCCGGGACGAACTGGGCCGCCGTGGCGAGGAAGGGCGCGGGGGCGATGACCCGGCCCAGCTCCTCGGCCACCACGGCGAGCTCCACGAACCCGAGCCCGAGCCCGCCGTCCTCCTCGGGAACGGCCAGCGCCGGCCAGTCGAGCTCGGTGATGCGGCTCCACAGCTCGTCGGCGCCCTTGTGCTCCTCGACCACGCACCGGACCAGCGAGATCGGGCACTCGCGCACCAGCACGGCGCGCACCGAGTCCTGGAGCGCGTGCTGGTCGTCGGAGAGCTCGAGCTCCACGGGCTATCCCGCCGCCACCACGAGCGAGTCGACGGCCACGGCGCCCTCGGGGCGCACGACCACCGGGTTGAGGTCGAGCTCCGCCAGCCGGTCACCGCACGCCGCGGCCAGGCGGGCCACGCCCAGCACCACGTCGACGAGGGCTTTCACGTCCCCGCGGGCACGCCCGCGCGCCCCCGCCAGCAGCGGGTAGCCGCGCAGGGAGCGCACCATCTCCTCGGCGTCGCGCCGGTCGATGGGCAGCGGGCGCACGGCCACGTCCGCCAGGATCTCGGCGAACACCCCGCCCGTGCCCACCAGCACGGCGGGCCCGAACACCGGGTCGCGGGTGACCCCGACGATCATCTCGGTGCCGCCGGTCACCTGCTCCTGGATCTGCACGCCCTCGATACGCGCCCTGCGGTTCGCCTCGAGCGCCCGGGCCACCAGCTCGGCGTAGACCGCCCTGGCCTCGCTCGCCGACCCCACCGACAGGCGCACGAGGCCGGCGTCGGACTTGTGCGGGAAGTCGGGCGAGGCGATCTTCATCACCACCGGGAAGCCGATGTCGCCGGCCACGCGCGCCGCCTCCGCCGCCGAGCGGGCCAGGCCCTCACCGGCCAGTGGCACCCCGAAGGCCTCGAGCAGCCGGCGCGAGGCGTCGGCCCCCAGGGGACCGGAGCCGTCGCCGCCCACGTCGGCGAGGGCGGCCGCCGCCTCCCTGGGGAGTCGGCTCGCCCCGGCGTTGCGGGGCCGGAACGACCCCGACGCCTCCTGGTAGGCGGCGAAGTCGCGCAGGGCGGTGAAGCAGTTGCGGAAGGACCGGAACAGCGGCACGCCCGCGTCGACCAGCGTGGTGAAGCCCTGCTCGTCGGTCTTGAAGGAGTTCCACGTGACGACGACGGGCTTGGACAGCTCGTCGATGAAGGCCACGATGTCCTCGGCGAAGCGGTCCGTGAGCCGCCCCAGCGCCCCGGTGAGCCCCACCACGATGACGTCGACCGAGGGGTCGGCGGCCACGAGGTCGAAGACGCGCTTTCTGTCCTCGACCGGGGCGGACACCAGGAACTGGGCGCCGTTGTCGACGGGGTTGGCGACGGTGAGGTAGTCGGGGATCATCTCGCGCAGCGAGGAGCGCGTCCGCTCCGCCAGCTGCGGGACGGGGACGCCGCTCGACTCCGCCACCTCCGCCATGAGCGTCCCCGACCCACCCGAGATGGAGTACAAGCAGCACCGCCCTCCGGTCCCCGCCGGGAGCTTGGCGAACAGGGCGGCCGTCTCGAGCAGCTCGTCGAGATCACGCACGCGCACCACCCCGTACTGGGCGAAGAGCCCCTCCACCACGGCGTCGGATCCCGCCAGGTGGCCGGTGTGCGAGCTCGCCATGCGCGTGCCCGCGTCCGTGCTCCCCATCTTGAGCGCCACCACGGGCTTGCCCTGGGCGTTGGCGGCCTCCAGGGCGCGGCGCAGCTTGGCGGGGTCCTTGAACCCCTCGAAGTAGCCGGCGATCACGGCCGTGTCGTCGTCGTAGGCGAAATACTCGATGAAGTCGGCCGCTTCGAGGTCGAGCTCGTTGCCCGTCGGGACCCAGCGCGAGAACGCCACCCCGAACTCCGTCCCCTGCACGAGGGGCCGGCCCTGGTGCCCACTCTGGGTCACGAGCCCGATGCGCCCGCCGCGGCGGCGGGGGGGCTCGGGCAGCTTCTCGAAGGCGTTGGTGTTGGTGTTGGGACCGAAGACACGGATGCCGTAGCGGCGCGCCATCTCGCCCACCTCGCGCTCGAGCGCGGCGCCCGCCTCGCCCACCTCGCTGAACCCGGCGGTGAAGACGAGCACGTAGGGCACGCCGTGCTTGCCGCACTCCTCCACGGTCTTCGCCACCAGGCGCGTGCCCACGTTGACCACGGCCAGCGTGATCTCGGCGGGGATGTCGGTGACGTGCTCGTAGACGGGGATGTCGCCGATGCTCCCGCCCTTGGCGTTCACCAGGTGCCAGTTGTCGCCCCAGCGCTCGCGGTACGAGGCGCGCAGGCGCTCGGGCTTGGCGTTGCGGTTCACGGACCCGACGAGCGCCACCGCCTTGGGGTGGAAGAACTCCTCGAGATCGCGGCGCTGCTGGGCCACGGCGTCCTCGCCCTCAGCCGGCCGGGGTCTCGCCCGCCAGCACCGAGAAGTCGAGGCGGCTCGTGAGCATCCCGGCCGAGAACCCCCCGTCGGCGTAGACGTTGGTGCCGGTGATGTACCCGGCGGCGTCGCCGTTCAGGAACACCACCAGGTGGCCCTGCTCCTCGGGCGTGGAGTTGCGGCCGCCCAGGGGCTTGGGGAACCGGTCCATGAAGTCCTTGCCCATGTACGTCTCGAACGCCGGCATCATCGGGGTCTGCGTGGGGCCGGGGCTGGTGCAGTTCACGCGGATGCCCCGGGGGGCGAGGTCGAGCGCGGCGTGCAGCGTCCATACGATGATGGCCTGCTTCGACAGGAGGTAGCCCTCGCCCACGGCGCCGGGGTTGTCCTCGCACCACTGCTTCGCCTCGGCGTAGCCCGGGGTGCTGACGAGGGGCATCACCTGGTCGATGGTGTTCTCCCACCCGAACGCCCCGGCGGACGAGATGGTGACCACCGCCGCGCCCGGGGACATGAGCCCGGCGGCGAGCCCCGTCAGGTGGCGGGCGGCCACGAAGTTGACCAGCATCACGTCGAGGCCGCTGAAGGGCGGCCCGGGCAGCCCCGCGCAGTTGAACAGCGCGTGCAGGGGCCCACCCAGGTCGGCCACGGCGGCATCGATGGCAGCGGGGTCGCGCAGGTCCACGGACCGGAAGCTCGCCACGTCGGCCGACGACTCCAACACGTCGAAGACGTGCACCTCGGCGCCGAGCTCGAGCAGGTCGCGCACGGCCGCGGCACCCATGCCCGCACCCCCGCCGCCGCTCACGAGCACCCGCTTGCCCTCGTAGCTCCACACGCTCGCCATCGTCGTCCTCCCTCGGACCGGCCCGGCACCCGCCCGGTCACTTCGTCGTGGCGCCCGGGGCCGTCGGCCCGGGCGTGATCAGTGTGGCGCGCTCAACCGCCCATCTGCAGGCCCGGCGCGCGCGACCCGAACACGTGGGCGTTCACGGCGGGGCCGATGGCCTCGGGCTCCCAGCGCGCCGGCTTGCCCTTGGGCTCGATCGTGGGGCCGAGGGACCAGGGGACGTAGTGGGTGATGCGGTGCCCGACGGCCCGGAACACCTGGCCCGTCACGTGCAGGGCGTCGTCCGACGCCAGCCACGCCACCATGGGGGCCGAGTTGGCCGGGTTCATGGGGTCGTACTCGCCCTCGTCGAGCTGGTCGGGCTCGCGCACCTCGGCGTCCTTGCGCAGGGTGGCGGTGATGCGCGTCATGCCGCCCGGCGCCACCGCGTTCGCCCGCACGCCGTAGCGCGACAGCTCGAGGCTCGAAATGACGGTGAGCGCGGCGATGCCCGCCTTGGCCGCCCCGTAGTTGGCCTGGCCCACGTTGCCCTGGAGCCCGGCCGACGAGACCGTGTTGACGATGGCGGCGCGGGGCTGGCGGCCGGCCTTGGACTCCTCGCGCCAGTAGACCGACGCGTGGTGGGTCGTGGCGAAGGTCCCCTTGAGGTGCACGCGCACCACGGCGTCGAAGGCGTCCTCGGTCATGGAGAAGATCATGGCGTCGCGCACGATGCCGGCGTTGTTGACGAGCACGTCGAGCCGGCCGAACTCGTCGACGGCCTGGCGCACCAGGGCGGCCGCGCCGTCCCAGTCGGCCACGTCGTCGTAGTTGGCGGCGGCCTCGCCGCCCCGCCCCCTGATGATCTCGACGACCTCCTCGGCGGGCCGCTTGTCGACCCCCTCGCCGTGCACCGAGCCGCCGACGTCGTTCACCACGACCTTGGCTCCCTGGCGGGCGAGCTCGAGCGCCTCACCCCGGCCGATGCCATGGCCTGCGCCGGTGACGATGGCCACCTTGCCGTCGAGCAGTCCCATCTCGTGCTCCTCCCCTTCCCGGTGCTTGCCTCTGCCGCTCCGTGGCGCCGCCGCCGGCTCAGCCCAGGCGGTAGAACTCCCGGGCGTTGTCGCACACCATGCGCCGCCGTTCGGCGGCGGGCACGCCGCCCATCGACTCCTCCACGATCCGCCGGCTGTAGGGCCAGTCGTGGCGGTGGTGGGGGTAGTCGGAGGACCACATCATGTTGTCGACGCCGATCCAGTGGCGCACGGCCACCGCGAAGGGCTCGCGGATGAACGTCACCTTCCAGTTCCGCCGGAAGTACTCGCTCGGCAACATCTGCAGCGTGGTGCCCGTCCAGGTGCGGTTGCGCCAGTAGTGGTCGTCCATGTGCTCGAGGAAGTGCGGCACCCACCCCGCGCCGCACTCCACCGCCACCATCTGCAGGTCGGGGAAGCGGTCGTAGATGCCCGAGTAGATGAACTTCGACATGAACTGCGAGGCGTCGCCCACGGGGCCACCCATCTCGGCCAGCCCGATGGCCATGCCGGCCGAGGCGGCCGCCTTCTGGAACGAGCCCGCCGTCCGCTTGCCCGCCTGGCGCAGGCCGCTGTGGATGTGGACGGGCATCTGCTCCTCCTGGGCGGCCTCCCAGAAGGGGTCGTCCTCCGCCGAGAGATCGGCGTGGCCCGAGGGGTAGGCCGAGATGATCACCCCGCGGTACCCGGCCGACCTGGCGTCGCGCAGCCACTTCACCGAGGTCTGCACGTCGACGCCGGGCATCTGGGCCAGGCCGATGAGCCGCTCGGGGCCGGCCGCCATGAACTCGTCGTGCATCCAGGTGTTGTAGGCCTCGAGCCCGGCCAGGTGGTAGTCGTCGTCCTCCTGGGCCATGAAGGCGCCCATGGTGCGCTGGGAGGGGAAGAGCACCTCGGCGTCGACGCCGTCGAAGTCCTGCTCCTGCAGGCGCGCCGTGCCCAGGAACGAGCCCTGCAGGATGGTGTCGTAGGTCGAGCCGAACCACTCCAGGTCCTCGTAGCGCTTGCCGAACTGGCCGGCGTTGGTGACGAGGCCCAGGGGCATGGGGGGGGTGCCGGGGACGAGCTCCCAGGCGTCCCCGCCCTTGTCGTCCTTCACCAGCTTGGGGGCCCGGTCGTGGAACTTCTTCGGCAGGTACTTCGTCCACAGGTCGGGCGGCTCGACCACGTGCCCGTCCGCCGAGATGAGCCGGTACTCGCGAGCCATGGCACCTCCCTGCCGCCCTCCGCCGGAGGGTGCTGCCGGCGCCCCCGCGGGGGCCCGGAGTTCTCTGACTTTCGTGTCAGCTTATTTCATGGGGCCGCACGGGGCGAGGCCGGCCCATGCCTGGAGAGACCGCTCAGAAGCCTCTGAACACGGGGTCGCGCCGCTCGGCGAAGGCGCGCAGTCCCTCGCCGGCGTCGGCGGTGCCCACGATGAGCTCCTGGGCCCAGGCCTCCTCGTCGAAGGCCGTCTGCCGGTCCGAGTCGAGCGACCGGTTGAGCAGCCACTTCGCCATCCCGATGGCCTTGGTCGGCCCCGCCGCCAGGCGGCCGGCCAGCTCGGCGGCGGCCTGCTCGAGCCGGTCGCGCGGCACGACCCGGTTGACCAGCCCCAGGGCGGCGGCGTCGGCGGCGTGCAGGTCGTCGCCGAAGAAGATGAGCTCCTTCGCCTTCTGCAGCCCGATCAGCCGGGGCAACAGGTAGGCGCCGCCTCCGTCGGGGGAGATGCCCCGGCGGACAAAGACCTCGATGAAGCGCGCCGTGTCGGCCGCCACCACCAGGTCGCAGGCCAACGCCAGGTGGGCGCCGATGCCCGCGGCGACGCCGTTGACGGCGCCCACGACCGGCTTCTCGCAGTCGAGGACCGCCGACACCAGGCGCTGGGCGCCGCGCCGGATCATCCGGGAGGCGTCGCCCATGATCCGGTCGGGGGCGCCCTCGGGCCTGGGGGGCGCCGGGCGGCGCCCGGCGCGCAGGTCGGCCCCGGTGCAGAAGCCCTCGCCGGTGGCCGTGAGGACGACCGCCCCCACCCCCACGTCGGCGCTGGCGTCCTCGAGGAGCCCGATGACCCGGTCGCGCTGGTCGGGCGTCATGGCGTTGCGCACCTCCGGCCGGTTGAGGGTGATCCACGCCACACGGTGCTCGACACGGTGGAGCACCTGCTCCTCGAGGGGCTGGTCCGACACGGCGTTCCTCCTAGCTGTCCGGGGAAGTGCTCCTCCCGGGACGCGCGCCGGGGATGTGCTCGTCCCGGGGATGCGCGGCGCGGTGGGGTCGCCGCAGAGTGTGCCACGCGGGGTCCTCGGACTGACACCCGTGTCACCTCACCGGCTAGGGTCTGCGCCCGTGAGTGACCTGAACGGACGGCGCATCCCGGTGGTCGACTACCTCGTGCTCGAGGGCGACCCCCACCTCGAGGCCAAGGCCTGCACGAATTGCGGGGCCCTGTTCTTCGACCGGCGCAACGCCTGCGCCCGCTGCGGGAAGGTCGGGTTCGAGCGCAAGGCGCTCGCCACCACGGGGATCCTGCGGTCCTTCACCATCGTCCACCGGGCCGCGCCGAACGTGCCCGTGCCCTACGTGTCGTCGGTGGTCGAGCTCGAGGGCGGCGGTGTGGTGAAGGCCAACATCGTCGACGCCGGCGCCGACCCCGAGAAGTTCGATCTCGGGATGCGAGTGAAGCTCACGACCTTCCCGTGCGGCACGGACGCCGAGGGCACCGAGGCGGTCGCCTTCGGCTTCACCCCGGCCTAGCGATCCCGGCCGAGCGATCCCCGCCTGAGCGGCGACGGACCAAGGAGCGAGCCATGGCAGCAGGAGACGTCTGGATCATCGGGGCCTCGATGACCAAGTTCGGCCGGTACCCCGACCAGGACTCCATCGACCTGGCCAGCGACGCGTCGCTGGCGGCGATGGGCGACGCCGGCGTCACCATCCACGACCTGCAGATCCTGGCGGCGGGGTGCCTCCTGGAGGCCTCCAACATGCTGGGCCAGCGCCTCCAGAAGCAGATCGGCCAGACCGGCATCCCCGTCTACAACGTGGCCAACGCGTGCGCCACGGGCGCCACCGCGGTGCGGACCGGCATCCTCGCCATCAAGGCGGGCGAGGCCGACATGGCCCTCGCCGTGGGCGTGGAGCAGATGGGCAAGATGGGCCTGCTCGGCAGCGCCGGGCGGGAGCGCTCGGCCCCCTCGGGCTTCGAGCCCTCGGGCCGCTACGGGTCGGTCATGCCGGTGGAAGGCATCCTCGGCACCCAGCTCATGCCGGGCGTGTTCGCCCAGGCCGGCCAGGAGTACGCCTCGCGCCACGACGGGGTGGGCTTCGAGCAGTTCGCCAAGGTGGCCGAGAAGAACCACGCCCACTCGGCGCTCAACCCCCTGGCCCAGTACCGCAAGGTGTTCAGCCTCGAGGAGGTCATGGGGGCGGCCATGGTCGCCTACCCGAACACCCTGCTCATGTGCTGCCCCACCGGCGACGGCGCCGCCGCCGTGGTCCTGTGCTCGGACGCCAAGCTCCAGACCCTCGACCCCGACGTGCGCCGCCGGGCGGTGAAGATCTCGGCCTCGGTGCTCACCTCGGACCCCTACGTCGAGTCCGACACGGCCCAGCCCGACGTGAGCACCCTCACCAAGGTGGCGGCCGCCGCCGCCTACGAGGAAGCGGGCGTGTCGCCCCGGGACCTCGACCTGGTCGAGCTGCACGACTGCTTCGCCACCGCCGAGCTCATCCACTACGAGAACCTCCAGCTGTGCGAGCCCGGGGGCGCCGGGGACTTCATCGACCGCCGGGGCCCGTGGCGCGACGGGCAGACGCCCGTGAACGTGTCCGGCGGCCTCATCTCCAAGGGCCACCCCATCGGCGCCACCGGCGTCGCCAACCTCTACGAGGTGGCCACCCACCTGCGCGGCGAGGCCGGCGACCGCCAGATCGAGGGCGCCCGGGTCGGCCTGGCCCACGTCATCGGGCTGGGGTCCGCCTGCGGCGTGCACATCCTCGAGCGCGCCGCGTCCTGACGGGCTGACGGGGCCCGCCGTGCCCGAGTCGCTCCTGGCCGGGCTCCGCGTCCTCGACCTCGCCGGAGAGCCCGCGGCCATGACCGGCCGCATCCTCGCCGACCTCGGCGCCGAGGTCGTCAAGCTCGAGCCCCCCGGGGGCGACCCGCTGCGGGCGGTGCCGCCCCTCGGCCCCGACGGCACGTCGCTTCGCTTCGCGGCGTGGAACGCCGGCAAGTCCTGCGGGGAGGTGACCGGGCCCGACGACCCGGTGCTCGTCGCCCTGCTCGCCGAGGCCCAGGTGGTGCTCACCACTCCGGGGTGGCCGGGGGCCCTGGAGGTCGACCCGGGGGGCGCCCCGGACCTGGTGTGGGTGCAGGTGACGCCCTTCGGTGCCGACGGGCCCCGCGCCCGGTGGCGGGCGAGCGACCTCGGCGTCATGGCCTCGACGGGGAACATGTACTGCACGGGCGACCCCGACCGGGCGCCGGTGCGGTGCACCGAGCCCACGGCCTGGGCCCATGTCGGGCCCGAGGCGGTCGTGGCCACGCTCAGCGCGCTGGCGTCGGGCCGGCCCCAGGTCGTGGACGTCTCCGCCCAGGAGGCGGTGATGATCGCCTCGATGGGCCACGTCGGCCGCTTCCCGCGCACCAAGATGCGCGGCAAGCGCTCGGGGGCGAGCGTGGGCATCACCCGAGAGATCTGGCCGTGCCAAGACGGGTTCGTGTCCTTCGGCCTGCGCGGCGGCAAGGCGCGCGTGGCCAACATGCAGACCATCACGCGGCTCGTCGACGGCGACGGCCTGGCCACACCCGCGCTGACCGACCGCGACTGGACGACCTACGACCACAACCGGGTGAGCCGCGAGGAGCTCGATGCCATCGCCGCGCCGGTGGCCGCCTACTTCCTGCGCCACACGATGGCCGAGCTCTACGAGATCGCCTGCGAGACCAACCTGATGCTGGCGCCGGCCAACTCGCCGCGCGAGCTGATCGAGAGCCGCCAGCTGGCCTCGCGCGACTTCTTCTGCGACGTGGCGCCCGCCGCCCACTTCCCCCGCTCCTTCGTGCGCGTCACCAGCCCCGGCGACGCCGTGGCGACCCCCGGGCCGCGCGGGCCGGCACGCGCCGCCGATCCGGCGTGGATCCGGGAGCGGTCGGGCATGGACGGCGACGCGCCGGCCCCCCCGGCGGCGGGGCGGGCGGCCGCTACCAGGCCGGCGGCGCGCTCGACGGCGGGCCCCGGGCCGGCCGCGGCGTGGGCGGGCACGGCGGTGCTCGAGTTCGGCACGGGGGCGGCCGGGCCCATCGGGGTGCGCTACTTCGCCGAGAACGGCGCCACCGTGGTGCGCGTGGAGTCGCGCTCGCGCCCCGACTTCCTGCGCACCTACGGCATGGGGCCCGGCAACCCGTGCGGCCTCGAGGGGTCGGACATGTTCGACGCCCTCAACGTGGGCAAGCTCGGCGTGACCCTGAACCTGAAGCATCCCGAGGGCGTGGCCCTGGCCCGGCGCCTGGTGCACTGGGCCGACGCCGTGGCGGAGAACTTCGCCCCCCGGGCCATGCGCAGCTTCGGGCTCGACTACGGCACCATGGCGGCCCAGAAGCCCGACCTCGTCATGGTGAGCTCGTGCCTGCAGGGCCAGACGGGGCCGCACAAGGACTACCCCGGCTTCGGCGGCCAGGGCTCCGCCCTCGGCGGCTACAACCTGCTCACGGGGTGGCCCGACCGCGAGCCGGTGGGCCCCTACGGGACCATCACCGACTCGCTCGCCCCGCGCTTCGTGGCCAGCGCCTTGGCGGCCGGCCTCCTCTACCGGCGGCGCACGGGGCGCGGTGTGCACCTCGACGTGAGCCAGGTCGAGGCGGCGGTGTACTCGCTCACCCCGTGGGTGCTCGACTACGACGTGAACGGCCGCACCGGGTCGCGCCAGGGCAACCGCTCCACGCGCGCCGTGCCCCACGGTGCCTTTGCGTGCGCCGGCGAGGACCGTTGGGTGGCCGTGGCCGCCTGGGACGACGACGACTGGGGGCGCCTGGCGCGGGCCATCGGCGTCGACGACGCCGTGGCGGCGCGCCTGGCCACCCTCGGGGCCCGGCAGGCCTCGGTGGACGAGGTCGAAGGGCTGGTGGCGGCGTGGACGGCCCCGCAGCGGGCCGAGGACGTGGCCGACACCTTGCAGGCACTCGGCATCGAGGCGGTGCCGGTGGCCGACCTCGGCGACGCCTCGGCCGACCCGCAGCTGCACCATCGGGGCCACTTCGTCACCCTGGCCCACCCCTGCATGGGCGAGTGCGGCTACGAACGCAACGGCTTCCGCCTCAGCGACGCCACCGCCGGCTACGAGCGCACCAGCCCCACGCTGGGGGAGCACAACGAGTACGTGCTGGGCGAGATCCTGGGACTCGGCGCCGCCGAGCGCCGGCGGCTCGCCGACGACGGCGTGCTGGACTGACAAGCCGGCCGGCGGGCATCGCCCGGCTCTCGGGTGTCACCGGCCGGTGACCAGTGCCTCCAGCCGGCCGAGCCGGTCGATGATGGCGTCGAGCTTGGCGCTGTCCCGCGCGCCCGCGACCCCCGTGCCGACACCGTGGACGAGACCGGCCAGGGCGGCGGCCACCGTCCGGCGGGCCACGACGGGCCCGACGCCGGCGCGCCGGAGTGCCCTGCCACCGGCGCCGTGGGGCTGGTCGACCACGGCCAGGAGGAGGTGCTCGCAGCCCACGTAGTTGTGCCCCATCCGACCGGCGATCTCCTGGGTTCCCCGCATGGCGTTGGTGGCGGGGGCGTCCAGGCGGTTCACCGACCGGTCGCCCGACCGGGCCTGGGCCGCATGCTCGAGCTCCACGCGGACCGCGGGGACGTCGATCCCCATCACCTCGAGGACGTGGACGGCGAGGTTCTGCCCTTCGTCGATGACACCCCACAGCAGGTGCTCCGTACCGACAGTGCCCCCCTCCCCGGCGACGGCGGCGGCCCGGGTCAGCGCGTCGGCCAGCGGCGGCGTCGACGGCAGGGCCAGGTGCAGGAAGGGAGGGACGTCGGCACGGGCTGCCCTGGGCTCCTCCCGGAGCGCGGTGACCCGCTGGAGGGCCTGGACGAGCGCGTGCTGGCACACCGCGGAGACCGGGAGATGGGCGTCCTTCACGGCCTCGGCGAGGGCGTCGGGGAGGTAGACGTTGATCTTCGGCATGCCGCTCCGGGGTTGCTCAGGCGTGGGGGTACATTGGGGTTATACCGCATAGCAGGTGTAGCAGGTGAGCAGGGTGGCGGTACACCCGCCACCAGGCGGTCACACGCCCACGAGCCCGAGGCGCGGGATGCGAGGACCCTCAGCTCCCCCCGGCCAGGAGGAGGAGGCCACGCACGCCTCCCAGCGCCCGGAGCAGGTCGTTCAGGTGCGTGCACGAGGCGACGCCGGTGAGGGTCTCGGGCACCGCCGCGGCCAGCGTGGCCACGGCCGTGCCCACCAGCGCGCCCACGGTGTCGGCCGCGGCGGGACACTCGGGGAAGGGCAGGACCCGGGGCTCGGCCTCCACCCAGCCGAGCACCCCGTCGACCCCGCCGGCGCGCACGGCGTACTCGTGCAGCACCGCCTCGCCGCCCCCGTCCTCTCCCACGGTGTCGCGGAACATCGCCCAGATGCCGAACTCGCCGCCGGGGCCGGCGGTGACGTCGATGCACCGCCGGCGGCGCATCCAGTCGAGGCCCAGCGGGGCGAGCTCGTGCCAGGCGTGGGGGTCCGCGCCGGGCGACCCCGGTTCGGGCACCGGCACGGGCGGGCAGTCCTGCATGGGCACGCCCTCGCCGGCCACCACGCCCCGGACGGCGGCGCCGCCGGCACGCCAGCCCGAGCACAGGTCGGTCATGTGGTCCAGCGCGCCCGGCGGCATCAGGTTGGCGGGGTGGTGCCCCTCGCGCCGGGCCAGGCGCATCCACGCATAGCCCGAGATCAGCGCGGCGGCGGGCATGTCGTCGAGCACCTGGCGCAGCAGGGACCCCGCCTCGTCCGGGGGCACGACCTCGTCGAGATGGCGCCGGAACCCCCCGCCGGCGCGTGCCCCCACCAGATCCTGGGCCCACGGCGCCCCGGGGGTGGTGGTGAGCGACGTCAGGCACCGCGCCGTGTCGAAGCCGGCGCGCACGCGCGCCTCGGCCAGGACCGTCACGTCGTCGGGCCCGGCGGCCCCGGTGCGCAGGTCTCGGGCGGCACCCTCCATGGCCAGGGGCGAGCTCCACTCGCCGCGCCGGCCCACGTCGACGTGCATCGTCCGCCGCACCGACCCGGCGGGCCGCGCCGGCACGCCGGGCAGCGGGTCGCGCAGCACCACGGGTGTGCCCTCGGTCATGGGGCCACGCTACCCTTCAGGCCCGCGTTCTCCGACGCCGGCGTCAGGTTCGCCGGTGCGGGCGGGCGACGGGGCGGGACACGGGTGCACGGGGAGGGAGCCTGATGGCGAGACGGGTGGCGATCGTCGGTGCGGCGCTGTCGGACTGCGGGCGGGTGGACGACAAGTCCGCCTTCGAGCTGCACCACCAGGCCACGAGCCGGGCGCTCGCCGACGCCGGCGTCGACCGGCGCGAGGTCGACGGCTTCATGTCGCACGGCACCGGGGCCCTGCCCCCCATCGAGCTGGCCGAGTACCTGGGCCTGGCCTCGCACATCGACTACATCGACTCCACCGGGGTCGGCGGCTCGTGCTGGGAGATGTTCCTCGAGCACGCCGTGGCCGCCATCGCCCAGGGCCAGATCGACACCGTCGTCCTCTCCTACGGCTCGACGTCGCGCGCCGACCTGAAGCGCCGCATGCGGACCGCCAACCTCTTCTTCGGGAACAGGGGGCCGATCCAGTTCGACGCCCCCTTCGGCCACACCCTGATCGCCAAGCACGCCATGTCGGCGCGGCGCCACATGCACGAGTTCGGCACCACCATCGAGCAGCTGGCCGAGATCGCCGTCTCGGCGCGCTACAACGCCGGCTTCAACCCCGACGCCTACTACCGCGACCCCATCACCATCGAGGACGTCCAGTCATCGAAGATGATCGCCGACCCCTTCACCAAGCTGCACTGCTGCATCCGGTCCGACGGCGGGGGCGCCATCGTGCTCACGCACGAGGACCGGGCCCGGGACTGCGCCAGCACGCCCATCTGGGTGCTCGGCACGGGCGAGGCCATCTCGCACACCACCATGAGCGAGTGGGCCGACTTCACGGAGTCACCGTGCGTGCGCTCGGCCAAGAAGGCCTTCGGGCAGGCGGGCGTCACCCCCGCCGACATCGACGTGGTGGAGGTCTACGACAGCTTCACCCTGACGGTGCTGCTCACCCTGGAGGGCCTCGGCTTCTGCCAGAAGGGCGAGGGGGGCGCGTTCGTCGAGGGCGGCGCGCTGCGGGTGGGCGGGGCGCTGCCGACCAACACCGACGGCGGGGGGCTGTCGTCGTGCCAGCCGGGCATGCGGGGCATTTTCCTTCTCGTCGAGGCCGTGAAGCAGCTGCGCGGCGAGTGCGGCGACCGCCAGGTCGCCGACGCCCGCCTGGCCGCGGTCAACGCCACCGGCGGGTGGATCTCCTCCACCGGCACGGCCATCCTCGGCCGGGAGTAGTCCACCCGTCAGCGCGCCGGCAGGGCGATGGCCTTGACCTCGAGGTACTCCTCGAACCCCTCGATCCCGTTCTCGCGCCCCACGCCGCTCTGGCGGTAGCCGCCGAAGGGCACGTCCGGGGCGTTCCAGAACCCGCCGTTCACCATGAGCGTCCCCGTCCGCACCCGCCGGGCGACGGCCATGGCCCGCTCCTCGGACGCGCTCGTGACCGCGCCGGACAGCCCGTAGATGGAGTCGTTGGCGATGCGCACGGCGTCGTCGTCGTCCTCGTAGGGGATGACCACGAGCACCGGCCCGAAGATCTCCTCCTGGGCGACGGTCGCCTTGGGGTCGACGTCGGCGAAGAGGGTGGGCTCCACGAAGAACCCCTTGTCGAGGTGGGCGGGCACGCCCCCGCCGCGTACCAGCCGGGCGCCCTCGGCCTTCCCCTTCTCGATGTACCCGAGCACCCGCTCGCGCTGCTTGGCGCTGATCAGCGGGCCCTGGAGGTTCGACGCGTCCCACGGGTCGCCGTAGGGCACGCTCGCCATCATGGCGTCCGCCATTTCGAGGAACTCGTCGTAGCGCGACCGGGGCAGCAGCAGCCGGGTGGTGATGGCACAGCCCTGACCGGCGTGGGTGCACACGCCGATGGCGCTCACCCCGATGGCCCCGCCGGCCTCCTCGACGTCGTCGAGGACGATGTTGGCCGACTTCCCCCCGAGCTCGAGGAAGACCTTCTTCACGGTGTCGGCCCCCTTGGCCATGATGCGCCGGCCCGTGGCCGTGGAGCCGGTGAAGGTGATCATGTCGACACGCGGGTCGGTGGTGAGGACCTCGCCCACCATGTGGTCCGACGAGGCCACCACGTTGACCACGCCGGCGGGGATGTCGGTCTCCTCGGCGATCATCCGGCCGAGCGCGGTCGCCGACCACGGGGTGTCGGGCGCGGGCTTGAGCACCACGGTGTTGCCCGCCGCCAGCGCGGGACCGAGCTTGGCGAGATTCAGGTTGAGCGGGAAGTTCCACGGGGTGATGGCCCCCACGACACCGACGGCCTCGCGCCGCACCAGCCGTCGCTGGGGCTGGCCGAAGACGTCGCGCTCGGGCAGCCACCGCTCGTACTCGTACCGTACGGGCTGCTCCACCCAGTACCCGAGGTCGTCGATGGGCAGGTCCACCTGGTTGGCGTACGTCAGGGCGATCGGGCTACCCACCTCGGCCACGGTGATGGACCGCAGCTCCTCCTTGTGGGCGACGGCGGCGGCGTGCAGCTGCTCCAGGCACCGGCGCCGGAGCTCGTGGTCGGTGGACCACGCGGTCTCGTCGAAGGCGCGCCGCGCCGCCCCGATGGCGGCCTCCATGTCGGCGGCGGTGCCGTCGGCCGTCTCGCCCAGGACCTTCTCGGTGGTGGGGTCGATGTTGTCGAAGGTCGCCCCCGAGGCGCTCTCGGTGAGCGTGCCGTCGATGAGCAGGCGCGGCTCGGCGCGCACCTCGTGCTCTTCGGTCATGCCGTCGTCTCCCCTCCACCGCCGGCCGGGGCCGGCTCGGTCATCCCGCCGGCCGGGGCCGGCTCGGTCATCCGCTCTTCCCGCAGTCTCGTCTTCAGGACCTTGCCGTTGGGCTCACGCGGCAGCTCGTCGACGAACTCGACGGTGCGCGGCAGCTTGAAGTCGGCGAGCCGCCCGGCCAGCCGGGCCGTGAGGGCCTCGGCGTCGCGGGCGCTGCCGGGCCGCACCTCCACCACGGCGTGCACCTTCTGGCCCATGCGCTCGTCGGGCAGCCCGATCACCGCGGCGTCCACCACCTCGGCGTCCTCGACGAGGGCGGCCTCCACCTCGGCCGGGTAGATGTTCACGCCCCCGCTGATGATGAGGTCGGTGCGGCGGTCGGCGAGGAAGAGGTAGCCGTCCTCGTCGAGCCACCCCATGTCCCCCACCGTGAAGTAGTCGCCCTGCCAGGCCTGCTCGGTCTTGTCGGGGGAGTTGTGGTAGCGGAAGCGCTGGCCGGCGAAGGCCGACACGTACACCGTCCCCACCTCACCGGCGGGCAGCACGGCCCCCTCCGCGTCGGTGATGCGCACCGACAGGCCCGGGAAGGGCCGGCCCACGCTGCCGGGCTTCTCGAGCCACTCCTCGGGGGAGATGACCGAGGCCATGCCCTCGCTGGCGCCGTAGTACTCCCACACCGTGCCCGGCGGGAACACGTCGATGATGCGGCGCTTCACCGGCACCGGGCAGGGGGCGGCGGCGTGGAGGACCTTGCGGACGCTGGAGCGGTCGTAGGCGGCCCAGTCGGCCTCGAGGATGCGGATGAAGTTGGCCGGGACCATCTGGGAGGTCGTGACCCGCTCGGCCTCGATGAGGCGCAGGCACTCGGTGGCGTCCCACCGGGGCATGACCACCACCGTGCCCCCTTCCCCCAGGCTCATCAGCGCGTAGGCGCTCGGGGCCGTGTGGTACATGGGCCCGGCCATCAGGTGGACGTCGTCGGGCCGGAACCCCCAGAACGAGGCGAAGGGGTTGGGGGGCGTCTCGGTCGCCGGCTGGGGGGCGGGGCGGGCGATGCCCTTGGGGCGCCCGGTCGTCCCCGAGGTGTAGGTCATGGCGGTCACCGGCGTGCCCAGGAAGTCGGGGCGCGGCGGCGGGCGGCCGTCGGGCAGCGCGAGGTCGGACAGCGACAAGGCGGGCACGCCGGCCTCGACGGCGGCGCCCGACGCGGCGGCCGAGCCGTCGTGCACCACGAGCGCGGCCCCACAGTCCCGGAGGATGTAGGCCGCCTCGCCCGCGGTGAGGCGCGTGGAGATGGGCACCACGAGGGCGCCGAGGCGCGCCGTGCCGTGCCAGGCGGCGAATGCCTCGATCGAATTCCCCAACATCATGCCCACCCGCTCCCCGGGCGTGGGCGCGTGGGGCGCCATGGCGTGCGCCGCGGCGTTGGCGGCCCGGTCGAGCTCGCCGAAGGTGGTGCGGCGCTCCCCGCACACGAGCGCCACCCGCTCGGGGTCGACCCGGGCGATCCCTGCCAACCCCCTGGGCGCGTCGGCGTGCATCGGGCGGCAAGTGTAGGAGGGCGGGGCGCCCTGTGCCTGACACGGACGTCAGGTATATGATCGCCCCGTTGCCGGGCACGGTCGGGGAGGGGAACGCGATGCAGGCCGAAGATCTCATCCTCGTGAGCGTCGACGACCACGTCGTCGAGCCCCCCGACATGTTCGAGGGCCGCGTCCCGGCCAAGTGGAAGGACCGCGCCCCGCGGATCGTCCACAACGACGACGGCACCGACGTGTGGTCCTTCGAGGGCAACACGATCCCCAACGTCGGCCTCAACGCGGTGGTGGGGCGCCCGCCCGAGGAGTACGGCATCGAGCCCACGTCGTTCGCCGAGATGCGTGACGGCTGCTTCGACATCCACGAGCGCGTTCGCGACATGAACGCCAACGGCGTGCTCGGGTCGATGTGCTTCCCCTCGTTCGTGCAGTTCTGCGGCCAGCTCTTCGCCCGGACCGAGGACAAGGAGCTGGCCATCGACATGCTGCGGGCGTACAACGACTGGCACGTCGAGTCGTGGTGCGGCGCCTACCCCGGCCGCTTCATCCCCCTGGCCATCCCGCCCATCTGGGACCCCACCCTCATGGCCGCCGAGGTGCGCCGGATGGCGGCCAAGGGCTGCCACGCCGTGACGTTCTCGGAGAACCCGTCCAAGCTCGGCTGGCCGAGCTTCCACGCCGCCCACTGGGACCCGTTCTGGTCGGCGTGCGCCGAGGAGGGGACGGTCGTCTGCCTGCACATCGGCTCGTCGTCGCAGCTGGCCATCACCGCCCCGGACGCCCCGTTCGACGTGCTCATCGCCCTGCAACCGGTGAACATCATCCAGTGCGCCGCGGACCTGCTCTTCTCCCCGGTCCTGCGCAAGTACCCGAGCCTGCGCATCGCGCTGTCCGAGGGTGGCATCGGCTGGATCCCGTACTTCCTCGAGCGCGTGGACTACGTCTACCAGCACCACCACAAGTGGACGGGCCAGGACTTCGGCGACATGCTCCCGAGCCAGGTGTTCAAGGAGCGCATCATCACGTGCTTCATCGACGACGCCTTCGGCGTGGAGAACCGCCGCTTTCTCGAGCTCGACAACGTCTGCTGGGAGTGCGACTACCCGCACTCCGACTCCACCTGGCCCACGGCCCCCGAGATCGCCATGAAGTACCTGGCCGGCGTGCCCGACGCCGAGGTGAACAAGATCACCCACGAGAACGCCATGCGCCACTTCCGCTACGACCCCTTCGCCCACCGGGCCCGGGAGCGGTGCACGGTGGCGGCCCTGCGCGCCGAGTCGGCCGACGTGGACACGTCGCTGCGGCCACGGCGCGAAGGCGCCGAGCGCAGGGTCACCCTGGCGGCGGACCTGACCCGCATCGGGGACTCGCGCGACTGAGCCGGTCGGCCCGGCGGGATCGAAACGGCCGATCGGCGGCACCCGGGGCCGCGGCCTGAGCGGACGGGGAGGACACCAGTGCCCATCGACGGGGTCAAGGTCATCGACGGGGACGGCCACGTCATGGAGCCGCCCGATCTGTGGTCGAACCGCATGGACGCCGCCACGTGGGGGGACTGGGTGCCCCACGTGGACCTCGCCACGGGTACGCGTTACGTGGGCGGCGAGGTGCGCAGCGGCGGCGTGGACGCCCTGCGGCGGGCGTCGGCGCTGTCGGGGATCCCCTTCGAGCGCATCGCCGATAACGTCAAGAAGGTCGGCGCCAGCCTGGGGCGCCTGGGCGGGTGGGACCCCGGCTCGCGGCTCGAGGACATGGACCGTGCAGGCATCGACGTGTCCGTGCTCTACCCGAGCGGGGCGATGTTCTTCGGTCCCGCCGACCCCATCAAGGCGCTGCGCAACCCCGAGTTCGTCCGCGACTGCCAGCGCGCCTACAACGACTGGCTGGCCGAGTTCTGCAGCGAGGACCGCGGTCGGCTGTTCGGGATCGGGCTCGTCCCGCTGCAGGACATCGGGATGGCGGTGGCGGAGGCGGAGCGCGCCGTCGACCTGGGCCTGCGCGGGGTGATCATCCGGCCGTCCGCCTACATCGACGAGCTGCCCCTGTCGCACAGCGTGTACGACCCCTTCTGGTCCGCGTGCCAGGGACTCGGGCTCCCGGTGGCCTTCCACCCGGGTGTGCACGTGGACACGCCCGGCGCGTGCCGGAAGTTCGGGCTCGTGGTCGACGACCCCGACATCACGGTGGTGAACAACACTGTGAGCGCCCTCTACGGGGGGTCGGGCTTCGGGCAGGCCATCGGCAACGCCGCCGACATGATCGTCACCGTGGGCCGGCTCATCATGGGCGGCGTGTGCGAACGCTTCCCGAGCCTGCGCATGATCTTCCTGAAGTCCGGCGGTGGGTGGATGCCGACGATCCTGGAGCGCATGGACGAGCAGGTCGAGGAGTTCCCGCTCGAGGGCGAGCACCTCTCGATGGACCCGAGCGACTACTTCCGCCGGCAGTGTTACGTGTCGTTCGAGGCCGACGAGTGGAACCTGGCCGCCTCGGCGAAGTGGCTCGGCGCCGATCGCATCCTGTGGGCATCGAACTACCCGCACCCCGAGTACTCGGACCAGGTGCTCGAGAAGCTCCTGACGTCGCTGGCCCCGCTCGACGACACCGAGCGGATGCAGATCCTGTGCCACAACGAGGTGGAGGCCTACGGCCTGCCGATCCCGGCGACCGTCTGAGCGCCGGGCGCGTGACGCCGTCGGGGTCCGAACGGCTCACGCGCCTGCGGCCGGGCCCCCTCGACGCATCCCCAGGCCCCGACACCGACGGAGGAGCATGACGATGGACTGGACCCGCGTCCCGGTGGTCGTGGGCGGAGGACAGGTGACCAACCGCGAGGAGGACCCCCTCGCCGCGCCCGACCCGTTCGCCCTGATGGAGGAGGCCGCCCGGCGCGCCGCCGCCAGCGCCACCGGCGGCGACGGGAAGGACGGCCCCGCCCGAGCCGGGGGCGCATCGGGCGACGTGCTGACGGGCCTCACCCACTGCTTCATGGTGCACTCGCTGTCGTTGCGCCACGGCGACCCCGCCGCCGAGCTCGCCCGGCGCCTCGGCGCCAGGAAAGCCGAGGCCCGCTGTTCCGGGATGGGCGGGTCGATCCCCCAGTGGCTCGTGAACCGGGCGGCCGAGCTCGTGGCCGCCGGGGACCGGCCCCGCGTGCTCATCGCCGGAGCCGAGGCCCTGGCCACGCGCCGGCGCGCCAGGACGCTGGGGGTCACGCTGGACTGGCCGACCAGCGACGGCTGGCCCGAGACGTGGCCGCCGCTCGAGCCCGACCTCGGGGTGCACCCGGTCGAGCGCGCCCACGAGCTCGTGCAGGCCACGACCATGTACGCCCTCGTCGAGTCGGCGGTGGCGCACGCCGCGGGCCACGACCCCGCCACCCACAGCCGGGCGGTGGGCGACCTGATGGCCGGGTTCAACGACGTCGCCGTGCGCAATCCGTTGTCGTGGTTCCCGACGCACCGCGACGCGGCCGAGATCATGACGGTCACTCCCGACAACCGCATGATCTGCTACCCGTACCCCAAGTACGTGAACGCCGTCATGGACGTGGACATGGGCGCAGCCGTGATCGTCACCGACGCCGCCACGGCGCGCCAGTGGGGCCTCGGGCCCGACGAGGTCGCCTACCTGTCGGGCTGGGCCGACGCCCACGACCTGTGGTACCTGTCGGAGCGCCCCGTGCTGCACCGGTCGCCGGCGCTGGCCGAGTGCGCTCGCCGGGCCCTCGGCTCCGCGGGCCTCACCATGGACGAGGTCGACGGCCTCGACCTGTATGCCTGCTTCCCCAGCTCGGTCGAGGTGGCACGCGACAGCTTCGGCATCGCGCCCGACGATCCCCGGCCGCTCACGCTCACCGGCGGCCTCCCCTACCACGGGGGCCCGGGGAGCAACTACGTGACCCACGCCGTCGCCAACGCGCTGGCGTGGGTGCGCCACGGCCGGGGCGACTCGGCGCTCGTGCACGGCAACGGCTACTACCTCACCAAGCACTCGGTGGGCCTCTACACGCGGCGCCCCCCGACCGAGCCGCCCCGTCCCCCCGAGAAGCTCCAGGAATTCGTGGACGGGCTGGCCTCGCCGTTGGTGGTCGAGCCCTCGGCCGCGAACGCCGGCACCACCGGTGAGATCGTGGCCTACACCGTGCCCTTCGACCGCGACGGCGCCGCCGCCGCGGCGATCGGCCTCGTCGACGTGGGCGGACGCCGCACGGTGGCGCGCGGCGACAGCGCGCTGACCGACGCCTTGCTGGAGGGCGACGGCGTGGGGACCGTGGTGGTGCTCGGCGAGTCGGCCGCCGGCAACACCATGCAAGGGGCCTGATCCCGACCCACCGTCGCCCGGGGAGCGCGGGCGCGGGCCGATCCGGCGCCCGAGGCGCGAGCGGGGACTACTCGAGGACCAGGGCCTGCTCGGGGCAGTTCTCCACGCCGTTGCGGGCGGCGTCCTCGAGACCGGGGGGGACGTCGGTGACGAGCAGCACACAGTGCCCGGCGTCGTCTGAGTCGAACAAGTCGGGCGCCAGCGAGTAGCAGCGACCGTGGCCCTGGCACAGCCCGGTGTCGAGCCCGATGCGCACGCCGGTGATCAGCCGGCCGGGTCGAACTCGAGCGGCAGGGTGGTGAGCGAGCGCAGGCCGGGCGTGTACTGCAGCACCGTTCCCGGCACCAGCTGGTAGTCGGGGATGCGGCGGTGGAACTCGCGCAGCGCCACCCGCAGTTCGACACGCGCCAGGTGCGACCCGAGGCAGCGGTGCACACCACCGCCGAACGCCAGGTGCGGGTTCGGGTTGCGCCGCAGGTCGACGGTGTCCACCCCGGGGTGCGCGGCGTCGTCGGTGTTCGCCGACCCGAGCAGGAGCATCACCTGCTCACCGGCCTTCACCGGGCAGCCGCCGAAGTCGACGTCCTGCGTGGCGACCCTGGGGACGGCGGGGACCGGGCTCTCCCAGCGCAGCAGCTCCTCGACGGCGGAGGGGATCACCGACTCGTCGCGGGCGATGAGCCGGCGCTGCTCGGGCTCCTGCGCCAGGTACGCGAAGAAGCAGTCGAGCGAGTCGGTGACGGTGTCGAGGCCGGCGATGATGAACAGGTAGCAGACATCCATCACTTCCTCGTCGGTCAGCCGGACGCCGTCGACCTCGCCCTTCATGATCTGTGTCAGCAGGTCGTCGGTGGGCTCCGCCGCGTGCCGGCGCTTCAGCTCGGTCTCGAAATACGCGTACACGGCCTCGCCCGCCCGCTTGCGCGCCGGCGCCTGCTCCTCCATGGTCACGCCGTCGGGCCGGATGATGTCGTCCTTCACCGCCAGGAACTGGTCGAGGTCGGCGAACGGCAGCCCCATGAGGCGCAGGAAGACCCGGCACGGCAGGGGGACGGCGAACTCCTCGTGCAGGTCGCACGTGCCCCGACCCGCGAAGACGTCGACGAGCTCCTTCACGAGGCCCACGATCTCGTCCTCGAGCAGCGCCATCTTCTTGGGGGCGAACAACGGGTCGAGGATCCGCCGGTACTTCACGTGCTGGGGCGGGTCGATCTGGAGCGGGATGAGCGGGCGGATGTTGCCCAGGTCCATGGGCACCTCGCTCCAGCAGAACGTCGCCGTCTTCCGCAGGGCGTCCTCGACGTCTTCGCGCCGGGTGACGAGCGTGAACATGTCCCCGATCCGCTGCACGGGCTGCTCCCGCAGTGAGCGGGCGATCGCCCGCGGATCGTCCGAGGAGGCCAGATCGGCCACCATGCCGGCGGAGGCCCCCGATGCCTCGTCGTCAGCCTGCATGCGCACTCCTCTCACACCAGGGATCTCACGGGGTCGCCACCGCGGCGTCCTGCGTGCCACCAGCGCC
>DATKSK010000052.1 GCA_035531755.1 Acidimicrobiales bacterium
CCTCGGCCCAGGGGTGCCAGCGTGGCCGCGGCCGCCCCGGGGACCCGGTAGAGCTTCTCGCCGCCGACCGTGGCCACCAGCACGGTGCCACGGGGCTCGGGCCCCCGCCCGTGCTCGAGGATGAAGCCGATGCCGTAGCGGCGGGCCGTGGCGGCGTCGCCCACGGCGGGGCACAGCGTGAGTGGGGCGCCCACCGCGCCGGCCGGGCGGCCGGTGGCCGCCTTCAGGGAGCGGAAGGTGGCCTCGGGGACCATCGGGTCCCAATCGGCCAGTTCGTGCACCCGGTACACGACGTTGACGTCCTGGTGGATCCCGAGGGTGGGCGGGACGTGGCAGTCGCGCGCCCCGAAAGCCACGAGCGCGGGCCCCACCGCCCGCTGCAGGGCCGCCTCGGCCGCGGTGGGCGCCAGGAAGCCGGGGCTCGACGACACGAGCGGGGCGCCCGCCGCCACCAGGAAGGCGGTCTCGCACGCCAGGAGCACGACGCCGGCCCACCGTTCGGGGCGGGCCCCGGCCCCGCCCGCGGCGCTGGTGGCGCTGGTGCCGGGGGAGTGCCGGCCCCGGCCTCGCCCGGCCGTCATGACCAGGGCGCCGATGACGAGGAGGCCCACCCCGACGGAGACGGCCGGCCAGACGAAGCTCCGGGCCCGGATGGCCGCCTCGGCCGACGGGAGGCGCCCCCGGCCGGCCAGCCACATGAGCGCCACCACGGCGCCCAGCGCGCCGAACGCCCCCGCCGCCCACCGCCGCACGGCGCGCCGTCGGTGGGCGGCGACCAGCGCGTCCATGCCCACCCCGGCCAGGACGGCCAGGGCCAGGGCCATGGGCTGCACGGCGCGGTGCCAGGCCACGCTGCGCAGGCCGGTCACCGAGACGATGGCCGACACCACCGGTGACGCGTAGGCGACGGCCGCCATGGCCAGGGCCACCGCCGCCAGGGCGGGGACCTCGGGCCGGCGCCGGCGGGTCCCGACGGCCACCACGGCCAGGGCCAGGGCCACGACGCCGACGTAGGCGGCCGTCTCGGGGTAGATGGAGTTGCCGAACCAGCGATTGCCGGCCACCGGCAAGCCGTCGAACCCCTGGAAGAGGAGATGGCCCAGGTCGTGGGGGGCCAACGCGCCGTAGGTGCTCACCACCCGGACCACCGAGGTCGAGGCCAGCTGCAGGCCGGGCAGGGCCAGGGGGGCGGACAGCGCCGCCCCGGACAGCGCCGCCAGCACCAGGGCGCCGAGGGGGCGGAGCACGGGCGGCGCGCCCCCGGGGCGGCGGGCCCGGACGGTCAGGAAGACCGCCAGGAAGACGGCCAGGGCCATGCCCACCAGGACCACCGTCTCGGGCTGGCCGGCGTAGACGGCGGCCGCCAGCACGACGGCGAACAGCGCCACGTCCCGGGCCCGGTGGCGGCCGCGCACGATGAGCACGGCGGTGGCGAAGATCCACCCCGCCCACGACATCGCCGCCGCGTTGGGCCACCCCAGCCAGCCCATGAACGGCCCGCTCAGCTCGTAGACGGTGGCCGCCGTGGCCGCGCCCAGGGCCCCGAGGCGCAGCACCCGGCCGAGCACGAAGACGCCGGTCCCGGCGACGACCAGGGTGGCCACCTGGGCCACCGTGTAGGCCAGGCGGACCGGGGCGAGGTACCCGAGGAGGGCGGGGAGGCTGAAGGTGGCCGACTGCCAGTTGAAGGCCAGCGGCATCCCCAGCGCGCTGTAGGGGTTCCACAGCGGGAGGTGGCCGGCGTGCACCTGGGTCCACGCCAGCGTGGTCCACGGGATGAGCATCTCGATCTGGTCGCCGGGGCCGTTGTAGTGGACGACCACCCCGGGCCGGCTCGACAGCCCGTAGCGCGACAGCTGGTCCAGGGGCCCGAGCGACGCCCCGTGGGCGAGGGCGGGGACGAGGACCGCCACCGCGGCGGCGAGCACCCAGGCCACGCCGAGGGTGTCGGGCAGCCGTGGTGCCAGGCGCGCCCGCATGGTCGTCACGGTCCGGCCGAGGGGTGGGGCGCGCCCCGGATCACGCGTGCGTGCCCCCGGCGCCTCGGCATGGCAGATGGTATGCCGCCGGGTCGCCGGCCCCGGGCCATGTCGTCGCCGTCCGGCGCCGGGCCATGTCGTCGCCGCCCGGCGCCGGCGGCGCCACCCCGGTGGGTCGGGGCGCCGTGCTCGGCGCGGGGCTCAGCGGGTTGCGGGTGCGGGGAGGGCCCCGGCGGCGCGGAACCAGTCGACCGTCGCCCGCAGCCCGTCCGCCAGCGTCACCGGCTCGACGTCGGGGAACAGCTCGCGCAGGCGTCGCTGGTCGGCCTGCGAGTCGCGCACGTCGCCGGCGCGTGCCGGCCCGTGGGCCAGGGTGAGCGGCCGGCCGACGACGTCGCCGAGGACGGCGGCCAGCTCGAGGAGCGAGGCCCGCCCGCCGAAGGCGAGGTTGACGGGGCCCGCGGCGGTGACGCCGCGGTCGACGGCGTCCGCCAGGATGCGCACCACGCTGCCCACGAAGGTGAAGTCCCGCGTCTGGCGGCCGTCGCCGTGCACGGGGAGCGGCTCACCCGCCAGGGCGGCGGACACGAACGTGGGCACGACCGCCGCGTAGGCGTGCCCGGCGCGCTGCAGCGGGCCGAAGACGTTGAAGAAGCGGAAGACGAGCACCGGCAGCCCGAACGACCGGGCGTACGCCAGGCAGTACCCCTCGGCGGCCAGCTTGCTCGCCGCGTAGGGGCTCAGGGGGAGCGGGGCCAGGTCCTCGCTCGCCGGTAGCGAGCGGTTGGCGCCGTAGACCGAAGAGGAGGACGCCACCACGACCTGCGGCCCGCCGGCGTGCCGGGCCGCCTCGAGGACCCGGAGCGTCCCCGTGGCGTTGACCTCGTGGGTGGCGACGGGGTCCTCGAGCGACCGGGGCACCGACGCCCGCGCCGCCAGGTGCACCACGGCGTCGGCCCCCTCGAACACCCGGGCGAGGAGCCCGACGTCGAGGATGGACCCTTCGACCACGTCGACGCCGTCGACCCCCGACAGGTTGTCGGCGTGGCCCGTCGTCAGGTCGTCGAGGGCCACCACGCGGGCGACGCTGGGGTCGGCCGACAAGGTGCGGCACAGGTTGGCGCCGATGAACCCGGCCCCGCCGGTCACGACCACCCGTCTGCGGTCGGTGGGCACGGTCACTGGCTGCGGCCGGCGCCGGCCCGGCGCCCGGCCGTCACGCGGAGACGGGGTCCTGGTCGACGTCCACGGCATGGGCGTCGAGCGGGGACAGCCGGGGCTCCGGCATGGCCAGCTCGAACAGCAGCTCCCGCACCACCGGCGCGTCGCGGCGTACCGACGCGTCGCGCATGGCCCGCAGCCCCTCGGCCACCTCCTCCTCCGGCGAGCTCACCGGGACGAGGCGGTGGATGAAGGGATGCGAGGTGGGGCAGACCTCTTCGTCGGCGCTGTGGAGCTCCTCGTGCAGCTTCTCGCCCGGACGGCACCCGATCATGCGGATGGGGATGTCGGCGCCCTCACCGGGGCCCGACAGCCGGATCATGCGCTGGGCCAGGTCGAGGATCCGCACCGGCTTGCCCATCTCGAGCATGAAGATCTCGCGTCCCTGCGACAGCACCGAGGCCTGCAGCACCAGCTGCACGGCCTCCTCGACGCTCATGAAGAAACGCGTCATGCGGGGGTCGGTCACGGTGATGGGGCCGCCGGCGGCGATCTGCCGGGCGAAGGTCGGGATCACGCTGCCGCGGCTGCCGAGCACGTTGCCGAAGCGGACCACGGAGTAGGCCGCCCCGGCGGGCGCGTGCGCCAGCACGACTTCCTCGGCGACCCGCTTGGACGCTCCCATGATGCTGATGGGGCGCACCGCCTTGTCGGTGGAGATGAGCACGAAGCGCGAGGCGCCCGCGGCCGCGGCCGCCTGGACGACGTTCTGCGTGCCGTAGACGTTGACGTTGACGGCTTCGACCGGGTGGGACTCCAGCACCGGGACGTGCTTGTGGGCCGCCGCGTGGAACACGACGTCGGGCCGGTGCCGCAGGAGCGCCTCGAACACCGCGGCCCGATCGGAGATGTCCACCAGGAGCTGCTCGCTGGCGCCCGGGAGGATGACGGCCGTGTCGTGGAGATGGGTTTCGTCGTGGTCGAGGAGCAGGAGCTTCTCGGGGTTGAACTCGGCCACCTGGCGGGCGATCTCGGAGCCGATGGAGCCGCCCGCGCCGGTGATGAGGACGCGCTGACCGGCGAGCGAGCGCCGCACGGCGGCGAGGTCCGTGCTCACCGTCGTGCGCCCCAGGAGGTCCTCGATGCGAGGCTCGCGCGCCAGGCGGAGGGGCGCGGTGTGCTCCTTGCCGATAGCCATGTCGCGCGCCGAGGGGAGGATCTTCATGGCCACGCCGGCGGCCTCGGAGGCCTTCAGGGCCCGTTCGACGAGTTCGGGGGCGGGGTTGGGGATGGCCAGCAGCACCTGCTGGATGGTGTAGCGGTTGGCCGCCGCGGGGATGTCCTCGATGCCGCCCACGACGGGCACACCGATGAGCGACAGCCCGTGGCCCCGGCCGTCGTCGTCGAACACCGCCACCGGCACGAGACCGGCGACCGGCGTGCGCAGCATCTCGCGGATGGCCTCGGCGCCGGCGTCGCGGCTGCCGATGACCGCCACGCGCAGGCCCACGTGGTGCGTGCCGCGCTGCCACGCGAAGAGTCGGGAGTGGAACCGCAGCGCCCCCATGGCCATGGTGACGAACGCGCACCCCACCACGACGACCTGGAGCGGCACGCGCTCGAGGTCGACGAGCCGCCACAGCGGGCGCAGGGCGGCCAGGAGGACGAGCGCGGCCACCGCCGACAGCAGGACCTGGCGGGCCTCCTCGATGCCGGCGTAGCGCCAGATGCGGCCGTAGAGGCCGAAGACCCAGTTGGCGGTGAGGTGGACGACGAGGGCGAGGACGATGAACAGGGTGAAGTGCTGCCAGTAGAGCGCGGGCGGGCGGTCCCGGAAGTAGGTGACCATGGCCACGCCGTAGGCGGCCACCACGGCCACCACGTCGAGGACCATGAACAGGGCCCGCGCCCGGACGTGCGACGCCCGGGCTGCCAGCCGGTCGCCGCGCAGCGCCGGCCGCCTGCGCCTTCGTGTGTCGGATCCCCCCCGCCGAACCGCCATCGCCATGCGATCTGCCCCCCAGGCTCAGGCCCGTGAATCCAAATGCGAGCGCGCCCCCGCTGGCCCCTCCAGCACGTTATGAGACTACGCTCGAAACCGGCATCGTCACTATTGACGATTCGCTCAGCGGGAATTCAGGCTTTCCTGATTCCCGGGGCGCGAATACGCTGACACGGGGTAATGTGGGCTGGTCGGCCCAGAGGCCAGAGGGCGGTCGACCGGGGAAAGATGGCAGCGATGGACTTCAGGGGGGCAGTGCTTCGCGGCTGGCGTCTCCTCGTCCTGCTCGGGATCCTGGGGGCGGTTGCGGGGTATTTCTCCGCGCCGGCGCCCCCGACCGGGGGGGCGGCAGCCGGGACGCGGTTCTACGTGGGCACCGCCGTCATCGCGCCCACGATCGGCAAGGGCGGCATCAGCATGGGCCGGCTCTACCTCGACGTCAAGAGCCCGCAGGTGCTGGGGATCGCGGCCGCCAGCGCCAACGTCGGCGTTCCCGCCACCCAGCTGTTGGGTCAGGTCACCGTCGAGAACGGGCGGGCCGCCCTCGGCCTCGGCAAGCGCGGCAACCGCGGCATCCCGATCCATGCGCTCGGCGTCTCGGTGTCGTGGTTCACGCCCGCGGCGGCGACGCTCGCCAACGCGGTGGCGGCCGCGGTGTCCACGTACATCAACCAACAGGCGGAGTCCGCCTACGCCGTCGACGTGGCGAAGGTGTCGAAAGACGTCGACGCCCTGAAGGCCCAGCTCAACACCGTCGACACGCAGATCGCCGCGGCCGGTTCCGGGGACGGTTCGCTCCCGCTGCTCGAGACGCAGCGACGCGTGCTCGCCGCGGAATTGAAGAACCAGGTCAGCCAGCAGGTCCTGCAGCAGGTCGACGGGCCGAAGGTCCCCGGGTACAACGTGCTGCGGCCGGCCGTCGCCATCCCCGTGGTGGCGGGCAAGCTGACGGTGGCGTCGGTGGTGAGCCACCGGTCGACGCGCATCCTCGGTGGGTTCGCAGTGGGGCTCGTGGTGGCCGTCGGGATCATCCTCCTCGTCGAGGTCCTGGACCGGAGCCTGCGCACCGTGCGCGCCACGGAGGAGGCCTTCGACCTTCCGGTGGTGGCGGAGATCCCCGCCCGCGGCATCGGGAGGCCGTCGCTGCAGCGAGCCGTCGTCGAGGCGCGCCTCGAGGTCGTCGCCGACCCGTTGTCCCCGGCCGCCGAGGCCTACCGGCGGTTGCACACCGCGGTGCTGTTCGAGCCGCTGGCGGCGGAGATGGCGTTGATCGGCAACGGCAACGGCTACGCCAACGGCAACGGCAACGGCAACGGGAATGGCCACGGCAACGGCCACGGGAACGGGAACGGGAACGGGAACGGGAACGGGAACGGCTACACGCAGTGGACGCCCGGACAGGGAGCCGGCCCCGGCCAGGCCGTCCAGCCGGCGTACCCGACCGATCCCGCCAACGGGGGCGAGCTCGTCTACGAGGGCAACGGTCGCAGGTCGCGGCGCCAGGTGATCCTGGTGGTGTCGCCGGGCACCGAGAACACCCGCTCCACGGTGGTCGCCAACCTGGCCGCGGTGTACGCCGAAGCCGGCGCGCAGGCGCTCGTGGTCAGCATGGGGGACCTCCGCTGGGGGCGGGCGTCGCCCACGTCGGTGTCGGCGTCCGAGGGTGAGAAGGACATCGACCCCGAGGACCTCGTCCCGCTGTCCACGCCGTCCGCGGTCGACGGCGTGGCGCGCCTGCAGTTCGACCAGCTGCTCGCCAGCCGCGGCCAGGTGGTCACCCAGGGCCCGGCCATCATCACCGCGGCGCGTCAGGTGGCCGACACGGTGCTCATCGACGCCCCGTCGCTGCTGCGGGCCCACGACGCCATCGCCCTGCTGCCCGCCGTCGACGTCGTGCTGCTCGTGGCGCAGTACTCGGTGACACGGTCCGACGAGGCCCGCGAAGCCGGGGACATGCTGCGCCGTTTCCGGGCGCCGGTGCTCGGCGTGGCCTTCACGAACGTCCCCGGCCGGACGCGCGGTCCGCGGGTGAAGGACGTCGAGCCCCAGGACGCGCCCCGCGAGGTCGTGCTGGAGAGCTACGACGCCCCGCAGCCCGCGCCGACCGCGACAGCGACCGGCAGGCTCTGGCTCTGATCGCGCTCGTCGCGACCGACCCTGCCCGCCCGCCATGGTCCACTCCAACCCGCTGGTCGCACTGCCACTGGCGGTGCTCCTCGCCCTCGTAACCGTCCCCATCGCCCGCAACATGGCGGCGCGCGAGCGCGACCCGCGCCTGTTCCGGCTGCTCATGGTGGCGGTGGTGACCCACCTGGTGTTCAGCTCGGTCCAGCTGTGGGTGGTCGACCACATCTACCACGGGGTCACCGACTACACGCGCTACATCAACCAGGGCGCCCGGCTGGCCAAGCGCTACGACTCGTTCAACTTCTCGACCGCCGGGATCAACCCGCCGGTGAAGATCCTCGGCCAGGGCTCGGTGTCGATCGCCGCCGGCGTCGTCATGGCCATCATCGGCGTCAACAAGCTGGGCCTGTTCTACGTGTTCAGCTGGTTGTCGTTCCTGGCCACCCTCGGCTTCTACCGGGCGTTCTGCGTCACGTTTCCCGAGGGCAGCCACCGCCGCTACGCCCTCATGGTCTTCTTCCTGCCCTCGCTGCTGTTCTGGACGGCGGGGATCAGCAAGGAGACGATGATGTACCTGTCGATGGGCATGGGCGCCTACGGCGCCGCCCGCATCCTGGCGCACCAGCGCGGCGGGGCGGTGCTCCTCGTGATCGGGACGGTCGTCGGTGTGTACGTCCGGCCCCAGGAGCTCCTGCTGTTCCTGAGCGCCTTCGCCGTGGCGGGCCTGTTCCGCCGGCGCGGCGCGGGGAAGTCGCTGCGGGGGCTGCGCCGCATCGCCGTGATGGGGCTCCAGGCCGCCCTGCTGCTGGCGGCGGTGTCGTTGTCGCAGCAATTGGCCAAGCATGCGCCCGTCTTCAACCTGACGCAGCTCGCCCGGAACAACGTCGGCCAGGCCAGCAGCGTCAACTACCACCCCGGGCCCGCGGGGTACCCGCGCGACATCTACACCGTGCTGTTCGACCCCCTGCCCTTCAACGCCCACGGGACGGCCCAGCGCGTGGCCGCCTTCGAGAACCTGGTGATCATCGTCCTCATCCTGGCGTCGCTGCGCCGGCTGCGCCGCGTGCCGCGCGCCGCGTTCGTCCGGCCCTACGTGCTGCTGTGCGTCATGTACTCGACCGCGTTCCCCTACGCTTTCGCCGCGCTCAACAATCTCGGGCTCATCGACCGCGAGCGCGTCCTGCTGATGCCGTTCTTCCTCGTCCCGCTGGCGATCCCGGTCTCGCCCCGGGGCAGCCCACCCGCATATCCGTGGGAGTACAGCGAAGGCAAGCGCAAGCGCCAGTCCCGCCAGACACGGTGGGGCGCGGCACCGGCCGGGGCGCGGCGCTAGGGGCGAGGCGCCAGGGACGCAGCGCGCCCCGGCGGCGGCCGGCCCTCGCCTCAGGCGCCGGGCGGGCGGGACTGGGCGCCCAGCCACGCCTGGAACATGAGCACGTCCCACAGCTCGAACTGCCGGTCGCGCCGCCCTGACAGGTGCTCGCCCCACAGCTCCTGGACGACCGCGGGGGCGAGCAGCCCCTCGTCCCCCATGCGCCGAGGGTCGAGCAGCTCCTCGGCCCAGGGCCGCAACGGGCCCCGGAGCCAGTCGCCCACGGGGATGCCGAAGCCGGCCTTGGGGCGCTCGACGAGGGCGGGGGGGACGTAGCGGTGCAGCAACCGGCGCAGCAGCCACTTGCCCGTGCCGCCCCGGACCTTCATGTCGGTGGGCAGGCGCCAGGCCAGCGCGGCCACGGCGGGGTCGAGGAAGGGCATGCGCCCCTCGAGGCTCGAGGCCATCGTGGCCCGGTCCACCTTGGTGAGGATGTCGTCGGGGAGATAGGTCATGGTGTCGAGGAACATCATCCGCTCGACGCCGTCCGCGTTCGCCGGCCATTGCTCGGGCCGGGTGAGCAGCGTGGGCGGTTCGACCGCTCCGGGCACCAGCCGGCCCGGGTCCTGCAGGTGCGAGGCCAGGGCCACGTAGGTGGCGTGCAGGTCGGCGGCCGGCAGCACCTGGGCCACTTTCGCCAGCTTCGTGCCCGGCATGCGGACACCGCCCACCCGCGGCACGACGCGCCCGGCGCCGGCGAAGGCGCGGTCCCACCAGCCCGGGGGGACGGCGCCGAGCGCGGCCGCCGCCGCCCGGCGCAGCGGCCGGGGGACGGGCTCGACGCGCCGCCAGAACCGCTCGGCCCAGGCGTAGCGGTTGTAGCCGCCGAACAGCTCGTCGCCGCCGTCGCCGGAGAGGGCCACGGTGACGTGCGTGCGGGTCAGCCGGGCCAGGACCGCCGTCGGGATCTGCGAGGAGTCGGCGAAGGGCTCGTCGTAGACGTCGGGCAGGAGCGCGACGACGTCGAGGGCGTCGGCCGCGGTCACGAGCAGCTCGTGGTGCTCGGTGCCCAGGTGGCCGGCGACGGCGCGGGCCTCGTCGGCCTCGTCGTAGGCGGCGTCGTCGAAGGCGATGGTGAACGTCCGCACCGGTGCGGTCGCCTGGGCCTGCATGAGCGCCACCACGAGCGACGAGTCGATGCCCCCCGACAGGAAGGCGCCGAGGGGGACGTCGGCGTGCATGCGCAGGCGCACGGCGTCGCGCAGCACCGTGTCGAGCTGGTCGGTGACGGCGTCCACCGACCCGGTGACCCGGTCCGCCGCCCCGGCCTCGGCCACGGCGCGCAGGGACCAGAAGGGCTCGGGCGTGGGCATGGTCCCCGGTGCCGCGGCGGCCTCGAGCGTGACGATCGAGGCGACCGGGAGCTTGGCGATGCCCCGGTAGATGGAGAAGGGAGCGGGCACGCAGTTGTGGCGGAAGTACAGCGCCACCACGTCGCGGTCGACCTCGGCGGCGAAGGCCGGATGGGCGCGCAGGGCCTTGAGCTCGGAGCCGAAGAGGAAGGCCCCGCGCGACCAGCCGTAGTACAGGGGCTTCTCCCCGAACCGGTCGCGGGCCAGGTGCAGGCGCCGCTCGCGCCGGTCCCACAGGGCCAGGGCGAACATCCCGTTGCAGCGCACCAGCGCCTGGCGCAGGCCCCACGCCTGCACGGCGGTCACGAGCACCTCGGTGTCGGAGGTGCCCCGGAAGCGCGTGCCGGTGGCCTCGAGCTCGGCGCGCAGGTCGGCGAAGTTGTAGATCTCACCGTTGAAGGCGAGGACGAAGCGCCCGTCGGGCGACACCATGGGCTGGTGCCCGTGCTCGGACAGGTCCACGATGGCGAGGCGCCGCGCCCCCAGGGCCAGCCCGGCGGCCTCCTCCACGAAGTCGCCGGCGTCGTCGGGGCCGCGATGGCGCAAGGTGTCGGTCATGGCCACGATGCGGCGCCCGGCCTCGTCGGCCCCGGCCGGGCCGCGGTCCCAGAAGCCCGCTATCCCGCACATGGGCCAGGGGTGCGGGTGCGCATCATCGGTCCGTGCGCCCCCACCCTTTGTAGGATAGGCGGCGCACCACGAGCACAGACGGGCTCGGGCGGGCCGGGAGCCTCCCGGTGGGCCGCCCACCCGGTGGGGGGACGGGTGGAGCAGCGGACGGGGGTGTCGGTCGCCCTGCGGGGGTGCCGCGTCGTGACCACGTCCATGTCGGCCCGGCTCCTGCTGGGCCACCAGCTGCGCGCCCTCGACGACGTGACCTGGAGCGTGGTCAGCGGCGACGCCTACGACGACCCTCCCGGCAACGTGGCCGTGGAGGTGGTGCCCATCCGGCGGGAGTTCGCCCTCTCCGACGTGGTGGCCTTCGCCCGGCTGTGGCGCACCTTCCGCCGCCGCCGCTTCGACTTCGTCCAGACCCACACGCCCAAGGCCTCCTTCCTGGGCCTGCCGGCCGCCCGCCTGAGCGGGACCACCGCCATCTACACCATCCACGGCGCCCTCTACTTCCGGGACAACGGCCGGGTGGCCAACGCCATGGGCTGGCTGTTCGAACGGTGGTGCTGCGCCTGGGCCGACCTCGTGCTGGTGCAGAGCCGCGAGGACGAGCAGGTGCTGCCGCGGGCCCGGGTGTGCCGGGCGGGCAAGATCCGCTACGTCGGCAACGGGGTGGTGCTCGACCGGTTCACGGCGCCGGTGGCGCCGGCCCGGCGATCGGCGCGGCCCATCGTGGTGATGGTCAGCCGCCTGGTGCGCGAGAAGGGCTGCCTCGACTTCCTCGCCCTCGCCCGGGCGCTGCACGGCCGGGCCGACTTCGTCCACGTCGGGCCCGTCGAGCACGACCAGCGCGACGCCGTGTCGGGCGCCGACATCGCCGCCGCGGCCGCCGACGTGTCGTTCGTGGGGGCGGTCGACGACGTGCGGCCCTACCTGGCTTGCGCCGACGTCGTCGTGCTGCCGTCGTACCGCGAGGGCGTGCCCCGGGTGGCCATGGAGGCCGCCGCCGCGGGCCGTCCGGTGGTGGCCTACGACGTGCGCGGCGTACGCGAGGTCGTCGACCCCGCCACGGGTCTGCTCGTGGCACGCGGCGACACCACCGCGCTGACCAATGTCGTGGCGGGGCTCCTGGAGCACCCCGAGCGGCGCGCCGCGCTGGGCGAGGCCTGCCGGGCGCACGTGGTGCGCACCTTTTCGGAGGACGACGTGATCATCCGGCTGCGCGCCGTGTACGCCGAGCTGGCGGGGGCCGCGTGAGAGACGCCGTGTGCGTGACCGTCGACGTCGAGGACTTCTACGACGGCATGGCCGTCCTCGGCCACCACGTGGCGCGCCCACCCGGCGCCCGCAGCGGGCTGGCCCCGCTGCTCGAGCGCCTCGACGCCCAGCCCTCCAAGCCCAAGGTCACGCTCTTCGTGGTGGCCAACTACGCCCCGGCCGTGCGCGGGGACCTGGCCGCCTTCGCGGCGGCCGGCCACGAGATCGCCAGCCACGGCCCGGACCACGGGCGGCTCCCCACCAGCGGGGTGGTGGAGTGGCTGCGCACGGGCCGCCAGATGCTCGAGGACCTCCTCGGCGTCCCCGTGCGGGGCTTCCGGTCGCCGCGTTTCGACGTCCCCGCCCACGGCGGGCTGCCCCGGTACCGCGACGAGCTGGCGGCGGCCGGGTACCAGTACGTCTCCGACGCCTCGCGGCTCGGGACGCGTTCGCCGGTGTGCGAGGTCCCGGTGCTGTCGTGGCGGGGCCTGCGGGTGGGCGGGGGCAGCTACCAGCGGCTGCTGCCGTTCTCGGCGGTGGCGGCCGCCGCCCAGCGCTGCCGGGGGCCCGCGGTGCTCTACTACCACTCCTACGACTTCGACGGCACGCTGCCCGGCCCGGGCGCCATGCGGTCGCCCATGCTCGCCCGCCAGCTGCTCGGCCGGGGCCGCATCGCGCCGATCGTGTGGCGGCTCACCGAGCGCTTCGGCAGTGAGACCTGCGTCCATGCCACCCGCTGAGTTCGGCACCTACTTCCACCGGCGTGCCTCGCGTTTCGCGGCGTTCTACCGCAGCGAGCCCGTGGCCCGCGCCCTGGGCCGCGGTCCGCTGTTCGACCGTCTGAACGGCTGCGTCGACATCGTCGCCACCCTCGGGGCGCGACGTGTCCTCGACGTGGGATGCGGGAGCGGCCCGTTGTTCGCGCCCCTGGCGGCGCGGGGGATCCACGTCACCGGCATCGACCCCGCGCCGGCCATGGTGGCGCTGGCGCGCGCCGAGGCGGCCCGGCACCCGGGCCTCGTGACGGTCCACGAGCGGGGGTGGGAGGCCCTGCAGGAGGTCGACGCCTACGACGCCGCCGCCGCCCTCGGCGTCTTCGACTACGTCGACGACCCTGGCGACCTGCTGCGCCGGATGGGTCGTGCCGCACCCCATGCGGTGGCCTCCTTCCCGGCGCCGGGGCTCCGGCTCGAGCTGCGCAAGGTGCGCTACGGCGCCCGCGGCGTGCACGTGCACGGCTACCGGCCCGACGACCTGCGGCGCCTGGCGGCCGAGAGCGGTGTCGAGGTGGCCGAGCTCAGGCCACTGGGCCGGGCCGGCTTCCTGGTGCATTTCGCCCGCGCCGGGCGCTGACCCCCCGCTCGACCAGCGGGTCCAGGAACGCCGTCCAGCACGCGGCCACGGCCGCCAGGCTGAACCGGGCCGTGCAGCGCTCGCGACCGGCCTCGCCCACGCGCCGGCGCAGGTCCGGGTCGGCCACCAGCCGCGCCGTGGCCTCGACCATGGCGTCGACGTCGTCGACGTCGACCACGAAGCCGCTCGTGCCGTCCTCGACGATCGTGCGCACGCCGGGCACGGCCGTGGCCACCACCGCCAGCCCCGTCAGGCCGGCCTCGATCAGCACGCCGGGCATGCCCTCACCGGTGGGCCGGCTCGTGAAGACGAACACGTCGGCGCCCCGCAGGACCTCGGCCACGTCGTCGCGTGACCCGAGGAGCTCGACCCCGGCGGCCGCCGCCGGCCCGGCGAGCTCGGGCCCGAGGGGCCCGTCGCCGCACGCCACGGCGCGTAGCGCCACACCGCGCCGGCGCAGGGCGCCGACGACCTCCACGAAGCGGTCGGGGCGCTTGCCGGTGGTGAACGCCCCCACGAAGGCGAGCACGGGCACGTCGCGGGCGGCCGTGGCCTGCGGCGGATGGAACTCCTCGGGGTCGCGGCCGTTGGGGGCGAGGACGGAGCGGGACTCGGGTACGCCGAGCAGGCGGCGGCACTGCTCGAGTACTTCCTCGCCCTCGGCCGCCACCACGTCGGCGCGCCGGACGAGGGTGCGCCACACAGCCACCCGCGCCGGGCGCGCCGCGTGCTCGAAGGTGCCCGTGGCGTAGTACGCCAACGGCCGGCGCCGTCCCCACATGGCGGGCACCAGGTACTTGAGGGGGTCGCCGCCGTGGGCGACGAGCACCGTCGGGTCCAGGCGGCGCAGCTCGGCGCGCAGGCGGGCCACCAGGCGGGGGTCGAAGCCTTGGGCGGGGCGGTCGCCGCCGGGGTGGCCGAGGGCGACGTCCACCGGGACCTGGTCGGGCCCGGCGAACAGGCTCAGCAGGCGGTGATGGCGCACGCCGGGCAGGTCGAGCCGGGTGGCGAGGGCGCGCGCCTCGCGCTGCGCCCCCCGGGCCGTGCCGGTGGGGATGACGTGCAGGACCACGGGGGTGCTCACCGGCGCCTGCTCGCCAGCAGCTCGTCGTACACCGACTCGATGGCCCGCGCCGCGCCGCCCACGTCGAAGACGGCGCTGCGCGCCAGCGAGGCCGCCGCCAGCCCGGCGCGCAGCGAGGCGTCACGGGCGAGACGCCCCACCGCCGCGGCGAGCAGGTCGGGGCGTCCCGGTGGCACCAGCAGGCCCTCCACGCCGTCGGTGACCACGTCGGGCACGCCGCCGACGGCCGTGGCCACCACGGGCAGCCCGGCGGTCATGGCCTCCATGAGCGCCACCGGCAGGCCCTCCTGGTGGGAGGGCAGCACGAAGACATCGGCGCCCGTCATGAGCCGGGCGGTGTCGGTGCGCGGGCCGAGGAAGTGGAACCGCCCGGCCAGGGTGGCCTGGCGCGCCGCCGCGACGAGCTCGGCCTCGAGCGGCCCGCGCCCCACCGCCACGAAGGCGACGGGGTCCTGCGCCGCGGCGGACAGGCGGGCCGCCGCCAGCAGCACGTCGTAGCCCTTTTCGCTGCGCACGTTGGCGACGGTGAGCGCCAGCGCGTCGCCGTCGGCGACGCCGATCTCGGCGCGCACCTCGCGCCGCACGGCGTCGCCCTGCCGGCGCAGCGCCACGAAGGGCGCCGGGTCGACCCCGTGGACGATGACCCGCGCCCGGGCGCGCAGGGACCGGGGCAGGGCGTCGCGCGCCGCCGCCGACACCACCACGAGCGCCCGGTCGGCCCCCACGGTGGCGCGGTTGAGGGCCTTGGTGAGCAGGGCCGCCTTGTTCCACAGGCTGTGCTCGGTGTACACGAGCACGGGGCGGCGTCGGCGGGGGAGGCTCAGGGCCACCAGGCGCCCGAAGGCGGCGGTGTAGGGCAGGTGGGCGTGGAGCACGTCGTAGCGACCCGTGCGCAGGAGCCGGCGCAGTGCGAGCGTCCAGCGCAGGTCCGCGCTGGCCGTGCCGCCCAGGGCGTGCACGGGCACGCCGGCGGCCTCGACCGCCGGGACCAGGGCGTCCTGGTCGGTGAGGACGTAGGCCACCTCGTAGTCGAAGCGGTCGCGGTCGGCGGCGGCCACGACGCCGGTGAGGAGGCGCTCGGCGCCGCCCATGCCGAGGCCCTTGATGAGCAGGAGGACCCGGGGACGAGGCCCGGCGGCCCCGCGGGCGGGCATTTCCCCTGGTCGCACCGGGCGATGGTAGCGGCGACGGGCCGCCGACTGTCGCCAATGGGCCCGGGGCGGAACTAGGATGGCCAGGCGGGTTGGCGGAGCACGAGGCGGAACCGGGGGGAATCGCGATGTCAGCCATAACGGCGCCGCTGTCCGGCGAGGAGGGCGCGCTCAAGGTCTTCGACGTGTCGCTGGTGCCGGCCGACCCGCCGGCGGAGCTCGTCTACCAGCACAAGCCCGACCTCCTGCGCTCGGCGCGCGAGCTCCTGCGGCGCGGCGAGGTGATCTTCACCCTGGCCGAGCGCGACATCCGCGCCCAGTACAAGCAGGCCGTCCTGGGCGTGGCCTGGGCCCTGCTGACCCCGCTCGTCAGCCTGGGCATGTTGTTCCTGCTGGCCAAGAACGTGAAGGGCTTCTCCATCGGGGGGAACGTGCCCCTCATGCTCAACATGTACGTGGGCCTGGTCACCTGGGGGCTCTTCGGCGGCGCCATCGGCGGTGGCGCCAACTCGCTCGTGTCGAACAAGTCGCTCATGGCCAAGAGCCACTTCCCCCGGGAGTGCTTCCCGCTGTCGCAGATCCTCGGATCGGCCTTCACCTCCCTGATGGCCACCGTGCCGCTGGCCGTCCTCTTCGCCGTGTACGGCTTCGCGCCGCGGGCCGCGTCCATGTGGGCGCCGGTGTACCTGCTCATCGAGGTCCCCATGACCGTGGGGCTGGTCCTGTTGGTGTCCTCGGTCATCGTGCAGATGCGCGACCTCCAGCAGATCATCCCCATCCTGATGCCGCTGGTCATGATCATCAGCGTCATCAAGCCCATGTCGGTGGAGACCCACCACGCCCTGCACGCCAGCCCCACGTTCTTCGTGCACGGCTGGCTGCGCCTCGCCTACTGCGTGGTGAACCCGATGGCGCCGGTCATCGACAACATGCGGGCGTCGGTGCTGCTCGGGTTCGGGCCCCAGTGGTCGATGCTGCTGTGCGCGGCGATCGGGGCGTGTGTCTACCTGGTCGGGGGCTACGTCATCTTCAAGAAGCTCGAGGTGAACTTTGCCGACCTTTCCTAAGGGGACGGTCCACGCCGAGCAGGTCTGGAAGCGCTTCCGCGCCGATCGCACCCTGCCGCTGTTCCAGGAGCAGATCAAGCTCTTCGGGCGCTGGCTGAAGGGCGAGCGCCGCGACTTCCGGTGGGTGCTGCGCGACATCAACCTGCACGTGGAGCCGGGCAAGACCCACGGGATCATCGGCGTGAACGGCTCGGGCAAGTCCACCCTGCTGAAGATGATCTGCCAGACGACGTTCCCGTCGGCCGGCTCGATCACGTCGGTGGGCCGCATCGGAGCGCTCCTCGAGGTGCGCTCCGGCATCCACCCGGACCTGTCGGGCCGGCAGAACGTCTTCCTCTACGGGAACATCCTGGGCCTGAGCCGGACCGAGATCGCCGCCAAGTTCGACGACATCGTCGACTTCGCCGAGATCGGCGACGCCATCGACCGCCAGGTGAAGTTCTACTCGACCGGTATGGCCATCCGACTGGGCTTCGCCATCGCCGCCTTCCTCGAGCCCGACATCCTGCTCGTGGACGAGGTGCTGGCGGTCGGCGACGCCCGTTTCCAGCAGAAGTGCCTGGAGCGCATCAGCCAGGTCGTCGCCAACGGGACGACCCTGTTCTACGTGTCGCACGACCTGCCCACCGTCGAGGCCGTGTGCGACCAGGCCATGTGGCTCGCCGACAGCTTCGTGCGGGCCGACGGGCCGGCGCGCGACGTGGTCAACCTGTATCGGGCGTCGGTGGAGGAGCAGGCGTCGATGGCGGTGTCGAACGACACCGGCGTGCGCGTGCTCAAGGTCGAGGTGACCGGGCCCGACGGCGGCCAGGCGCGGTCGGGCGAGGAGGTGCACATCCGCATCGTGGCCGAGTCGGAGCAGGCCATGTTCGGGGCCTTCCATCTCGGGGTGTCCCAGGGCACGGCCATGCCCGTGTTCGTCCTGCGCTACGCCAGCTCGTTCCCCGAGGGCCAGTTCGAGCTGCGCTGCCGGCTCCAGAGCCTGCCCCTGCCCAAGGGCCGCTACTCGCTGTGGGGGGCGATGCGCGCCCCCAAGGGGAGCGGGCCCACGGCCATGCTGCCGTGGCAGCCGCTGACGTCGTTCGAGGCCTTCGGCCCCGACGCCATCAGGGCGCCGTCGGGCGTGATGGTGTTGTCGCCGGTGTACGTCCCCGCCGACTGGGAGCTGTCCTGATCCCAGGCGCACCACCCGGCCGCGCCGCGCCGGCCACGGTCGCCTGTGCACCGGGCTGATGACGGCGCCGTCCCCCTCGTGCCGCATCGCGGTGCACATCGGCTACCACAAGACCGCCACGACGTGGTTCCAGCAGATCGCCCTCGGCAGCCACCCCGCCATCACCCCGCTGCTCGGGGGCAGTGAGTTCGGCGTGGTGGCGTCCGACGCCTTCGTCCGCCAGCTCGTCTTCGCCCGCGACAGCGAGTTCGACGCCGGCGACGCCCGCCGGCTGTTCACCGAGCGGGCCGGCGCCGCCGCCACCGACCCGGGCCGTACCGTCGTGGTGTCGGCCGAGCGCCTGTCGGGGCACGCCGCCAGCGGGGGGTACGACAGCATCAGGATCGCCGACCGGGTCCACGCCACGCTGCCCGAGGCGAAGGTCTTCTGGATGCTGCGCCACCAGGCCGAGGCCATCCGCTCGGAGTACAAGCAGATCGTGGTGGCCGGGTGGCCCGGCGCCGTCGCCGCCACGCTCGCCCCCGAGCCGCGCATGAAGACGACCGGCATCGACCTCGCCTACTGGGAGTACGACCGCCTGCTGTCGGCCTACGCGCGGCGCTTCGGCCGGGACAACGTCAAGGTCGTCGACTACGGGGAGTTCACCCGCGACCCGGGGGCCGTGCTGGCGCGGTTGGCGGCCTTCCTGGAGGTCGCCCCCTGGGACCTGTCGGCCGAGGAGATGGCGACGCGCGTCAACGAGGGGGAGTCGGACCGCGAGACGCGCACGCGCCAACGGCTGAACCACGTCACCAGGACGGAGCTGAACCCGTACCCGCCCGTGGACGTCCCGAACCGGGTGTCGGCGCGCATCGTCAAGCTCAGCCGGGCGCTGCCGGGCGGCCGGCCCCTGTTCCCGGCGGGGTTCGACGACTGGGTGGGCGAGCGCTACCGGGAATCGAACCGCCGGTTGGCCGACGACTGGGGGGTCGTCCTGACGCGCTCGGGGCCGGCCGCCTGACGCCCACCTGACCTCCGTCACCGTGGGTCACGGCGCAGCCCGTCGCGTGACGGGGACGTCGGGTGGCTGGGCCTGCACGGTGCGCGCTATGTTTCCACCACTGGCGGACATGAGGAGAGTGGGGGGCATGTCGGGCGGACGAGATCCCTCGTTCGGGGATGGCCGGGCGGCGCGTCCCGGTGTGGCAGGGACTCGCACCGGCGCAGCGCCGGTCCGGCGGACCATGTCGGATCGGGGCGCCGGAGCGGTCGTCCCGACGGACGGAGCACCGGTCGTCAATTCTGACGATGAAGCCACTGTCCTGCGCCTCTATGGTTTCCTCCGGGGGTGGAGATGATCATGCTCAGAACCCTGGGGCATGTCGACGGCCGGAAGAGCTTGCGGTGAGAGGGCGCCCACGTCGTCGCGCCATGGCGGCGGGCGTCGTCGTCGCGCTCGGCGTGGCCATGCTCACCTTGGGGGCGAGCGCCGCCTTCGCCAACACACCGAATCCCGTGGACTCGCCGCCCCCCACCGGCAGCATCACCATGAATTCCAACGGCTCGGTGACGCTGAACGTCAGCGGCACGTGGGTGTGGCCCTATTCCAATTCGTACAAGGACACCCAGGGCATCCACGCCATGGTGAACCACCCCTGCGACCGCCGCATCGGCGGGGGATGGGGCATCACCTGGAACGACCCCAACGACACGGGGACCACCGAGACGTACACGGTCGGCACTCTCTCCGCCACCGTGAACCTCGGATCGCGCGGCACGGACCTGCACAACACCGACAACACGGTGACGTGGAACCACGCCGACCCCTGCGGCACGTTCGTGGAGACCGACACCCCCGTCCCCGGCGCCGGGTACGTCACCGGCTCGTGGGGCGGTTCGCACACCTACGCGGGCGCGGCGTCACTGCCGTCGCAGGTGTGCGTGGTGATGTACGACCTCGGCTCCGGCGGGGGCCACCACCCCAAGGCCAAGTTCCGGAAGTTCTCCAACCAGGACAACACCGTGGCGTGGACGTTGGTCAAACAGGGCAGTTGGCCCGGCCCCGGCCAGTGCGTGTCCACGAACGGCCTGCCGCAGACGGTGGCAGCCGTGCCGACCACGACGGCCGCGCCCGCCAAGGTCGTCGCCAACACCCCGCCGGCGCCGGTCACCAAGCCGAGCGGGTCGCTCGCCTTCACCGGGCTCGGGCCGTTCGGCCGGATCGTGGCCGTCCTGGGGGCGTTGCTGGTCATCGTGGGCGCCGTCGTCTACTTCGTGGACGTGCGGAAACTCGCGCTGTGGCTCCTCGGGCTGTAGCCCCTCCGCCGCGCCGCCGTGTCGTCCACGGGGAGGTCGCCTAGGGCCCTGACGTCGGCGCGTGCCCGGGACGGGTCGCGAGCCGACGGCGCGGTGCCCGGGGCCGGGCTCCCACGCCACCACGTCTCGCCGCGACGGTTGCTGGCCCGCCACCTCGCCGGGTCGGGGCTCGAGCTGGGCCCGGGCCACCACCCCTTCGTGCTCCCGCTGCCCGGTGTGACGGTCAGGTACGTGGACCGCTGGACCCCCGACGAGGCGCGCCGGCTGTTCCCGGCCATGGGGCCGTACGCGGGCCAGCCCGACGTGATCGCCGACTTCAACACCGAGCGCCTCGACCCGGTCGCCGATGCCAGCCAGGACTTCCTCATCGCCAGCCACGTCCTGGAGCACCTGGCGGAGCCGCTGGGGTTCATGGCGGAGATGCACCGGGTCCTGCGTCGCGGTGGCGTGGCGCTCGTGTTGCTGCCCGACCGCCACCGGACCCGGGACCGCAACCGGGCGCCCACGCCTCTCGACCATCTCGTCGGCGAGTACCGCGCCGGGGTGCGCGAGGTGAGCGACGACCATCTCCTGGAGTTCCTGGCCGCCCGGGGCGAGCCTGTGCCCCCCGCCGGCGAGGAGCGCCGCCGGGTGCTCGACCGGCACCGGCGGCGGTCGGTCCACGTCCATTGCTGGGACGCCGGGGAGTTCGCCGACGTGATCCGCTGGGGGATCGAGAACCTGGCCGAGCAGTGGGAGTTCGTCGACGGCTGTCTGCCCTTCGACGGGGTCCCCCCGGCCGACATCGAGTTCGGCTTCGTGCTGCGGCGCTCGGACGTCGACCTCGACGGCCCCACCCGCAGCCGACGGTTCGAGGCGTCGTGGACGGCGTGGTGCGACGTCCAGCGCGCCCTGTTGCCCGCCGCCGGTGCGGCCGACCTCCTGGGACGGGCCTACCAACGGGCCCGCCACGGCCTCTACCGCCAGGTCGTCCGCCGCGTGCGCCACCCCCCGACACCTGAGTGAGGGGACTGCGCCCCGGGGCTGCAACACGGGGCCAGCCCGGGCTACGTCCGCCACGCCCGCGCCAACGCCACGCCCGCGCCAGCGCCACGCCCGCGCCACGCCCGCGCCAGCGCCACGCCCCGGCTACGGCTCGGCGCCGCCCTCCCCGGCCGGGGCGGGCGGGCCCGCCCCCGGGACGCCGCGGCGCCCGAGCCGCGCCCAGGAGCGCGGGCCCTTGCCCAGGAGACGGCGTGTCAACGAGGCCACCGTGCGCGACGGGGGAGGCGCGCCGAACACCGGGGTGCGCGACGAGGTGCGGACCAGCCGCTGCAGCAGGCGCGCCTCGAGGTCGCGCTGCACGTCGGCGAACTCCCCGGCGCCGGCGAGGTTGACCGACTCGTCCGCGGACCGGTCGAAGAGGAGATAGGTCTCGCCCGCGGCGTTGAGGGCGATCTTCCAGTCGGCGGTGGCCAGCATCACCTCGCCGTCGTGCTCGCACAGGGCGTCGGTCCGCGGCGGGCCCGCCACGCCCCCCCGCACGGCGGCCGCCAGGGAAACGCCCATGCGGAAGGCGCCGGCATCGGCCATGCCGGCGAGGTCGAGGACCGTCGCCCCCACGTCCATCAGCTCGACGGGGCGGTCGACGACGCCCGGCGGGCTCCCCGGGTCGCGGACGATGAGCGGGACGCGGGCCGCACCGTCGAGGAACACCTTCTTGTAGAGCAGGCCGGCGTCCCCGTTCATCTCCCCGTGGTCGGAGGTGAACACGACGACGGTGCGGTCCCACTCGCCCCGGTCGCGCACGGCCTGTACCAGCTCGCCGACGAGGTGGTCGATGAGGCTGACTTCGCCGGCGTAGTCGGCCCGCAGGGCCGCGATCTCGACCGCGCTGAGCGGCGGGCGCCGCCCGATGCGGGCGTCGAGGTCGCCCGACGGGCGCTCGGCGAGCGACCGCGGCGCGTCCCGGGGCGGCGGCATGGCCGCCGGGTCGTACGCGGTCGCCCACGGCGCGGGCGTGTCCCAGGGCTCGTGCGGTCCGGGGAACCCCACGTAGCAGCACCACGGCTCGGGCTTGTCGTACTCGCGCAGGTAGCGGGCCGCGCTCCTGGCCACATAGGTGTCGTAGTAGAGGTCGAGGCCCACGGGCGTCGGGCGCACGAGCCACGGGGTGGTCCGCAGGCGCTCGGCCACGTCGTCGCGGTAGGCGCGTCGGACCCCGTGGCGGTCCCACAGGTCGGTGAGGTTGGCCGTGCAGGTCTGCAGGGCACGTGGGCCACCGACCTCGTCGACCTCGTCGAAGCCCAGGCGGTTGAGCAGGCCCGTGCTGGCGCGCAGGTCCCCGCCGTCGGGGTGCAGGTGGTTCTTGCCGAACATGCTGGTGCGGTAGCCGTTGCGCCGGAGCCTGCCGAACCACGTCTCCAACCAGGCGGGGTACGTCACGATGCGGTTCGCCTGGACGCCGAGGTTGTGGGGATAGAGACCCGACGCCAGGCTGAAGCGGGCGGGGACGCACACGGGCGAGGTCGTGAAGCAGTCGGTGAACAGCGTGCCCGCACCGGCCAGGGCGTCGAGGTTGGGCGTCGCGCTCCAGCCGTTGACCACGCCGAGGCTGTCGGCGCGCTGCTGGTCGGTGAGGATGAAGAGGATGTTGTCCACGCCCCACCCCGTCAGCGGTCGGGGGCGTGGATCGTCGGTCCCCGCCCGCCGACGCCCGTGTCGGGCGGCGCCTCGGCCGGGCTCACGGGGGCGACGATACCGTGCGGGGCCGGCGGCTCCGTGGACACCCCGGCGTCACCGGGCCCGGCGCCGGCGGGCCGTCGTCTCGACACCACGAGGGCACCTGCCAGGCCCAGCGCGGCGACGAGGGCGAGCCCGATGCCGACGGAGAAGGCGCGCGGCCAGTAGTGCAGCTCCACGATGTGCCGGCCCGCCGGGACGCGTGCCTGGAGCATGGCGCCCGCCAGGGTGTGCAACGGCAGCGGCCGGCCGTCGATGGTGCCGTGCCAGCCGGGGACGCCGGTGAGGTGCAGGCGCAGCGTCTGCGGCGTGTCGGCGTCGACGACGACCCTCCACGACGCCGGGCCCGGGTGGCCGACGGTCACCGGCGTGCCGTCGTCGTGCCCCGACGCCGGCGACGACCCGCCCGACACGGGCGTCAGGGTGGCGGCGGCGGCGCCGGGGATGCGGTACAGCGACTCGTCGCCCACGCGCCGGTCGAAGACGCCCCCGCCCGGCCCGCGCGCCCCGGCGGGCTCGAGGACGAAGCCGACGCCGTAGCGACGGGCCACGGCGGCCGACGTCACCGCCGGGCAGAAGACGGAGATGGGGTTGCCGAGGCCGCCGGGCTGCCCGGTGGCGGCCTGCCAGGAGCGGAAGAGGGCCCGGGGGGCGACGGGGTCGTAGACGTCGAGCTCCTGGACCGCGAACGCCACGTTGACGTCCTGCACGATCCCCAGGTCGCCGGGCACCGAGCACGACCGCGCGCCGAAGCCCACGACGGCGCTCCCCACCGCCTGCTTCAGGGCCACCTCCGCCGGGGTCGGCGCCAGGAACGACGGGCTCGACGACCACAGCGGCGCTCCGGCGGTCACGAGGAAGGCCGTCTCGCAGGCCAGCAGCACGGCGACGACCCCGGTCCCGGTCCCGAGAGCGAACCGGCGACGGCGCGCCGGGCGCGGCGCAGGGCGTCGGCGCCGGCCCGCCACCACGAGCGTGCCGGCGACACCGAGGCCCGCGGCCGTCTGCACCCCCGGCCACACGAAGCTCCCCGCCCGCACGGCGGCGTCGGCCGGAGGCAGGTGCCCGCGGCCGAGCGCCCATACCATCGCCAGGACGACCGCGGCCAGCGCGAAGCCGCCACCCAACCATCGCCGGACCCGCACGTCGCGCCACGAGCGCACCACGGCGTCGGCGCCCACGCCCGCCAGCACCGCCACCGCGAACGCGAACAGGATGGTGCTGCGGTGCCAGCGCACCTTGCCCAGCGCCCCGACGAGGGGCGGGCTGAACATGAGCACGATCATGACGGCGGTGACGGCACCGAGCGCGACGACCTCGGGGTGCCGGCGGCGCATGGCCAGGGCCGTCGCCGCCAGGACGACGGCGATCACCCCGACGTAGACGGCCGACTCCAGGTAGCTGGCGTTGCCCGACAGGTGCCCGAACCAGTGGCTCCCCGCCACCGGCAACCCGTCGAACCCCTGGAACACCACGGAGCCGATGTCGTGCAGGGGCAGCGTCGGTGTGCCGCCCTTGGCCGTCCTGATCCCCGCCGCGGTGACCTGGAGCCCGGGAAGAAGCAGTGGAGCGCCCAGCGCCGCCCCGACCGCGGTGGCCAGCACCAGGTCCACGGCGGGGCGCAGGACGGGGCCCGAGCCCCCGAACGCCGGGGTGCGCAGGGCCAGCAGGACGGCGACGAAGACGCCGAGGCCGAGGGCCATGACCACGAGCGCGTCGGGCTGCCCGGCGTAGATGGTCAGGGCCAGCACGACGGCGAAGAACGTGACGGTCCGGGCCCGCCGGTGCCCACGCACCACCAGCACGGCGGCGGCGAACAGCCAGCCCGCCCAGGACATGACCGACGCCACCGGCCAGCCCAGCCACCCGAAGAACGGACCGCTGAGCTCGTAGACGGTGCCGGCCATGACGGCGCCGAGCAGGCCCAGGCGCAGCGAGCGCCCGAGCACGTACACGCCGGTCCCCGCGATGACGATCGTCGTCCACACCTGGACCGTGAAGGCCAGGCGCAGGGGGACCAGATAGCCCACCAGCGTCGGCAGGCTGAAGGTCGCCGACTGCCAGTTGAACGCCAGGGGCATGCCGAGGGCGCTGTAGGGATTCCACAGCGGCAGGTGCCCGTGGTGCACCTGGGTCCAGGCCTGGGCCGTCCAGGGGATCATCTCGGTGATGAGGTCGGCGGTCTGGGGGTTGTGGACCACGACCCCGGGCTGCTTCGACAGACCCTGGCGCGACAGGATGTCGAACGGTCCCAGGGAGGCGCCGTGCGCCAGCGCCGGCGCCATGACGGCGATGGCCGCCGCCACCAGCCAGGCGATGCCCACCAGGTCCCCGACGCCGAACGCCGGCACCTGCCGCGGCTCGTTCGGAGGGGCGGCGGGCATCCCCCAGGGTAGCGCCGGCTCGTCGTGCGCCGCCCGTGGGCCCGCCCTGGGACCGGGGCGCAGTCCCCGGGGCCGTGCGCAACCGCCGGCCCGCCTTTTCCCTGGTCGCACGGGCCGGAGTCCTGTTCCGCCGCGCAGCGTCCTGTTCCGATTGGGGGACGGCTCGCACTAGGCTTGCCAACGGGTTGGCGGAGCAGGAGCCGAGCGGAACCGGGGGGACTCGCGGTGTCAGCCAGTGCGCAGCCGCTCTCCGAGGAGAGCGGACGGGTCGTTGTGTGCCGGTCGGGAAGCTCGCCCGACCGTGTCGTGTGCCGGTCGGGCGGGGACCCGTCCTGACCCCCGCCGTGACTCCCGGTCTCGACGGCGTGACCGCCGTCGTGGTGACCCACCTCCGGCCCCGGCTGGCCGGCGCCACGGTGCGGTCACTGCTCGACGTGGAGGGCTTCGCCCCCCGGCAGGTGGTGGTCGTGGTGAACGGCGAGGGCGGTCTCGACGACCCCGAGCTGGAGCGAGCCGTGCGCATGGTGCGCCTGCCGTCCAACACCGGGCCCGCCGGCGGCTTCCGTGCCGGGCTGGTCGAGGCCTTCGCCGACGCCACCACCAGGTGGGCGTACCTGTGCGAGGACGACATGGTGTTGCTGCACCTGCCCGTGCCGCGGGTGGCCGGGCTCCTGGCCCGGGTGCAGGACCGCGCGCGCACCGGGGTCGACGCCGGGCGCCGCGTGGGCGCGGTGACCGCGTTCGGGCGCGTGTTCGTCCCCCGGTCGGGCCACACCGTCAACACCGTCCCCCGGCGCGGCCAACCCGGGGACTTGGCCCCGGTCGACGTCACGACGTGGGGCGCGACACTCGTGTCGCGCGACGTGGTGGACGTCGGCGCGCTGCCCGACCCCGACCTGTTCTTCGGGTTCGAGGACTTCGACTTCTACTGCCGCGTGCGCGCCGCGGGGCTCTCGGTGCTCGTGGACGTGCCCTGTGCCCGGCGGGTGGCGCACCGCCAGACCCTGGCCGGCCGCGACGCCGCGCTGCGCGACCATCGACCCGTCGACGCCGACGAGCCGTGGCGCGCCTACTACCAGGCCCGGAATTTCTTCGCCCTCGCTCGCCGCCACGGCCGGCGGAGCTGGCTGGCCTGGCACCTCGTGTACTCGGTGCGGCGGTTCCAGCTCGCCTCGGGCACCCCCGAACGCCTCGCCATCGTGCGGGGGTTCCTCGACGGGGCCCGGGGGAGGCTCGGGATCGAGCCCCGGTACCGGCGCCAGGTCGGGGAGCGGGCGCTCTCCGCCGCCGGCTCGACAGACGCCGTCGGCGGCGTCGGCACTGCGGGCACTGCGGGCACTGCCGACACTGCGGTGGGAACCGACGCCACGCGCGGGACCGGCACCCCCGTCCCGGCGCGGGAGCTGGGGCCCGCGGTGGTGGCGCTGGTCCTGTCGCACAACGCGCCCCGCTCGCTGGCGCGGTGCCTGGAGGCGATCGCCGCGCAGACGGTGCCGCCCGGCGAGGTCGTGGTGGTGGACAACGCCAGCGAGCCGCCGGTGCAGGCCGGCGCGCTCCGTGCGGCCCTCGGCCCCGGCGCCCCCCCCGTGTCGGTGGTGCGCTCGGACACCAACGGCGGTCCCGCCGGTGGCTGGGCCCTCGCCTTCGAGGAGCTCCTGGCCCGACCCGACGACTTCGCCTGGGTGCTCGACGACGACATCCTCCCCGACCCCGAGTGCCTCGAGACGTTGCTCGGCGAGGCCGGCACGGACCCCAAGGCGGCGTTCTGCTTCCCCCGTGCCGTGCAGCCCGACGGCTCGGTCGGCGAGTGGGGATCGTGGTGCGGCTTCGTCGTCTCGCGCCACATCGTGGAGCAGGTGGGCGTCCCGCGCGCCGAGCTGTTCTGGTGGGCCGAGGACAACGAGTACTGCCACTGGCGCATCCCGCAGGCCGGGTACCCGCGCCGGCTCGTGGACGGGGCCGTGGTCCAGCACGACGCCGTGCGCCAGGGGGCCCGGGTCCCGCTCTGGAAGTACTACTACGAGGCCCGCAACATGCTGTACCTCCACCTGCACGTCATGCACCGCGTCGGGTGGTACCCGCGCAACGTGACCAAGCTGGTGGCCCGGGCCGTGCTGCGCGAGCGCGGCCGGCGCATGGCGTGTCTCCGGACCATCGTGCTCGGCCTCTCCGACGGCGCCATGGGCAGGCTGGGCATCCGCTTCCCGGTGGACCCCATGCGCGAGCAGACGACCCCGGCGCGCGCCGCGCCCTGAGCCGTGGCGCCCGATCCCGGCACCGGGTCCAGCGCGCCGCGAGCCGCCGGCGAGGCGCGCCCCACCCCGAACCTGTTCATCGTGGGGGCGCCGAAGTCCGGCACCACCGCGCTCGCCACCTACCTGGGCAGCCACCCCGACGTGTTCGTGGCGGGGAAGGAGCTGACCTACTTCGGCGGCGACCTCGTCTTCCGGACCCGCAAGGGCGGCCGGTGGCAGATCGGCTACGACGCCTATCTGGGTTGGTTCGCGGAGCACGGTGCCGCCCGCTACCGCGCCGATCGGTCGGTCTTCTACCTCTACTCCTCGCAGGCGGCCGCCGAGATCCGCGCCTACGACCCCGACAGCCGCGTCGTCGCCCTGCTGCGCAACCCGGTCGACCAGATGCACTCGCAGCACAGCGAGATGCTGTTCCAGGGCGAGGAGGACATCGCGTCGTTCGGGGAGGCGGTGGCGGCCGAGGAGGCCCGCCGCCGCGGCGAGCGCGTGCCGCCGGGGTGCCAGAAGGTGTTCGGGCTCCTCTACCGTGACATCGCCCGCTATGGCGAGCAGGTCGAGCGCTACTTCTCCGCGTTCGGTCGCGACCGCGTGTGCGTGGTGCTCTACGACGACCTCGTGGCGGACGCCGACGCCGCCTACGGTCAGGTCCTGCGGTTCCTCGACGTCGACGCCGCCCACCGGCCCGAGTTCGGCGTGGTGAACGCCAACAAGGTGGTCCGCAGCCCGCGCGTGCGCGACCTCCTGCGCCATGCGCCGCCCGGGATCCGTCGGGTCGGTCGCCTGGTGGTCCCCGACGAGCACGCCCGGGCCGCCCTGCGGCGCCGCCTGCACACGCTCAACACCCGCCGCCAGGCCCGGCCGCCCATGGACCCCGAGCTGCGTGGCCGCCTGACCGCCGAGCTCGCCCCCGACATCCGCAGGCTCGAGGCCCTCCTCGACCGCGATCTCGGTGCCTGGCTGGCGCCCGCCGGCGGTGGCGCCGGTCCGGGCCGGGCGCCGCGCCCCGGCATCACCCTCGACGGACGGGCCCGATGACCGCGCCGGGGCCGGGACCCGGCGTCGTGGTCCTCGGGATGCACCGCAGCGGGACGTCGGCGGTGAGCCGGGTCCTCAACCTCCTGGGCGCCGACATCGGCCCCGCCGACGACCTGCTCACCGAGTACGACAACCCCGGCGGGCACTGGGAGAGCAAAGCCCTGGTGGCGTGCAACGACCGCATCCTGGCCGCCTACGGGCGGTCGTGGGACTTCCCCCCGTGGCTGGCCCCGGGATGGGAGCACACCGAGCGGGCCACGCGCCTGCTGCCCGACCTGGCCGAGACGTTCGCGGCGGTCTACACGGGCGGCCCCTGGGTGTGGAAGGACCCGCGCACCTGCCTGACGTTCCCGCTGTGGCGTCGGGTGCTCGGCGACGGGGCCCGGGTCGTGCTCGTGCTGCGTGACCCCGGTGCGGTGGTGGCCTCGGTAAGGCGCCGCGACGGGATCCCGGCGTTCTACGGCGTGGGCCTGTGGCAGCACTACGTCCGGGCGTCGGTGGCGGCGTCGCGGGGCCTGCCCGTGGTCTGCCTGCGCTTCGAGGACCTGGTGGCCGCACCCGCGGAGACGGTGGCGACCCTCGCCGGCGACCTGCGGGCCCTCGGGGTGGACCTGGGCGGCGACCCGGGCGTGGCTGCCCGGGCGCTCGAGGGCCAGCTCGTGCACGGCGCCGCGCCCACGCCGACGGTCCGGCGGCTCACGGCGTCCACGCTGCGCGTGCTGCAGTCACTGCCGCGTCGCAGCGACGACTTCCAGCCCCCGACGTGGCGCGAGCCGCGCTGGGTGCGGCCCGTGCTCCTCGCCTACCGCGGCCCGTGGGCCGTGCGGGCGCGCGTCGGCCACCCCCTGCGCCCGGGGTTCGCGTGAGCGGCCCGGCGGGGGTGGCGGCCCCCCGGCCGCGCGGCGGCGCCCCGTGGCGCCGCACGACGCCTCGGGGCGTGCTCGTGCTCGGCATGCACCGCAGCGGCACGTCGGCGGCCACGCGCCTGGTCAACCTCCTCGGTCCCGCCACCTGCGCGCCCGGCGACATGGTGCGCGGGCCGTGGAACCCGAGCGGCCACTTCGAGAGCCGCTCGCTCATGCACCTGAACAACGCCTTGCTCACCCAGATGGGGCGGACGTGGTGGTACCCGCCGCCGGCGGGCGCGGACTACGACGCCGTGGCCGCCGGGATCACCACGACGCCGGCCCAGGGCCGGCGGGCCTTCCGCCGCGCCCATCGCTCCGAGCCGTGGGTGTGGAAGGACCCGCGCACCTCGGTGCTCCTGCCCTTCTGGCGGCGCGCCCTGGGCCCCCGGCTGGCCGCCGTGGTCGTGGTGCGCAACCCCCTCGAGGTGGCCAGGTCCCTGCAGCGTCGCCACGGGCTGCCCGTGGCCTTCGGCGTGGCCCTGTGGGAGCGCTACAACCGCCTGATCCTCGCCCACAGCGCGGGCATGCCCGTGCTGGTGACGCGCTACGCCGACCTGGTGGCCGACGCCGCCGGCTGGGCGGCGGGCACGCGGGACTTCCTGGCCGGACTGGGCATGCACCTGGCGCCCGACGACGCCGCGGTGGGGGACTTCGTCGACCCCGAGCTGCGCCACAGCGCGTTCTCGCGTGACGACGTGGCCGACGCCGCTCCCGAGGCGCTGGCGCTCGCCGACGCCCTCGAGTCCGCCGCCGGCCCGAACGCCTGCTTCGCCCCCCCGAGCCTCCCGCCCGAGCCTGCCGGCGTGGGAGCCGCCCTCGACACGGTCGGGCCCGGACGCGAGCCCGACTGGCGCCCGCCCCCGTGGGCGGCCGATGCCCGGGGGGCGCCGGCCGCCGGGACGGACTGCCAGCCGTGATCGGCCCCCTCCCGCTCCCGCTCATGTCACCGCGCCCCGCTCATGTCACCGCGCCCCCGGGGGGATGCCGCCCATGGACCTGATCGAGCGGAGCGGGGGCGTGACCCGCCGCCACCCCTGGGAGATCGCCCGCGCCACCTTCTTCCTCCGACTGGTCGAGCGGCTGGGGACGCTCGCCACGACCGACAGCTGGCTCGACGTCGGCGCCGGGGACGCCTGGTTCGCGCAGCAGCTGCGCGCCGTGCTCCCACCGGCGGCCCGGTTGGCGTGCTGGGACGTGCACTACCCGGCGGACGGCCCCGAGGTCGCCACCGGCACCACGGGCATCGAGTTCAGCGCGCAGCGGCCCGGCGGCGTCTTCGGGGGGGTCCTCATGCTCGACGTGGTCGAACACGTCGAGGACGACACCGCGTTCGTGCGCGAGGTCGTCGACGGCTCGCTCGCCCCCGGGGGCTGGGTCCTCGTGAGCGTGCCCGCGTACCAGGGCCTCTTCAGCGAGCACGACCGCGCCCTGAAGCACTTCCGCCGGTACTCGCCCGACGCCATCCGGACCGTGCTCGAGTCCGCCGGCCTGGCGGTGCAGGCGCGCGGCGGCCTGTTCCACGGCCTGCTCCCCGCCCGTGCCGCGCAGGTCCTGCGCGAGCGGCTCCGGCCGCCGCACCCCACGTCGACCGGGCGCGTGTCGCCGGACGGGCGCGAACCGTCGACGGGGATCGGGGACTGGCGGGGCGGGCCGCGCCTGACGACGGCCCTGACGGCCGTGCTCGGCGCCGACACCCGGGTCTCGCTCGCCCTGGCCACGCGGCGCCTGGCGCCGTTGCCGGGCCTGAGCACGTGGGCGTTCTGCCGTCGACGGGAACCGGGGCCCCGGTGAGCGCGCCGGGTCCCACGGTCGTCGTGGTGCCGTGCTTCAACGAGGAGCGGCGGCTCGACGAGCGCGCCTTCACGGACCTCGTGGCCGGCGACGAGGTCCGCCTGGTCTTCGTGGACGACGGCTCCACCGACGCCACGGGGCGCGTCCTCGACCGGCTGGCGGCGGGCTGCGAGGGGATCGAGGTGGTGAGCCTGGCGGCCAACACCGGCAAGGCCGAAGCGGTCCGGCGCGGGCTGCTGGTGGCCGTCCGGGGCGGGGCCGGCACCGTCGGCTACTACGACGCCGACCTGGCCACCCCGCCGGCCGAGCTCCTGCGGCTCACGCGCCAGCTGCACGCCCGGCCCGAGCTGGCCGGGGTGTTCGGGAGCCGGGTGGCCCGGCTCGGCAGCTCCATCGAGCGCAAGGCGCTGCGCCACTACCTGGGGCGGGCCTATGCCACGGTGGCGTCGATCGCCCTCGGCGTGACGGTGTACGACACGCAGTGCGGGGCGAAGGTGTTCCGTGTCACCGACACCCTGGTCGCCGCGCTCGCCGAGCCCTTCCGGACGTCGTGGGCCTTCGACGTCGAGCTGCTCGACCGGTTGCTGCACGGGAGCGGCGACGTGCCCGGTGTCCCGGTGACGCGTTTCCTCGAGGTGCCCCTCGAGACATGGCGCGACGTCACGGGCTCGAAACTGCGGGTGGCCCCGGCGTTCGACGCCTTCGTGGACCTCGTGACGATCGCCCGCCGGCGCGCCCGGCGATCGCGCCCGCCCGGCGGGCCCGGGCCGGGCACCGCCGGCACGGTCAGGGCGCTGCGACCGCGGCCGGGCTCGGGGGAGCGCCGGGCGACGCCCGGCGACGTCGGGACGTGACGACGATCGCCACCGCGAAGCCGGCGAGCACCACCACCGCCACCCCCAGCCCCGCCGTGAACAGCCCCGGCCAGTAGCGCAGCTCCACCACGTGGTGGCCCGCCGGGACCCGCGCCTCGAGCATCGCCCCCGTGGCCCAGTGGCCCAGTGCGAGCGGCCGGCCGTCGATGGTGGCGTGCCAGCCGGGGAGCGCCGTCAGGCGCAGGCGCAGCACCTGGGCCGAGGTGGCGTCGGTGACCACCCGCGCCGTGGCGGCCGTCGGGCGCGTCATCGTCACCGCCGTCCCCGCCGCGTCCATCGGCAGGGTGGCGCCGCCCGGCGGCGCGGGTGACAGCGTCGCCTCGGCCGCGCCCGGCACCCGGTAGAGGGGCTCGCCGCCCACCGTCCCGACCCGCACCGTCCCCGCGGGTCGCCGGGTGTGCGGCGCCACGAGCACGTAGCGCACCCCGAACAGGCGGGCCTCGGCGGCCGTGGTGACCTGCGGGCAGAACAGCCCGACGCGGCGCAGGCTCGACGCCAGCTGCTGGCCGCTCACGGCGGACCAGGACGTGTAGTAGCTGGTGGGCAGCACCGGCTCGTACACCGCGAATTCGCGCACCCCGTAGGCGATGTTGGTGTTGGGGCGGATGCCGACCTCGGTGGAGTACGGGGCGGTGAAGGGCCGGGGCCGGCACGGGCCCATGGCCACCAGTGACGATCCCACGGCGTGGCGCAGGGCCGTGACAGCCGGGGTGGGGGAGAAGTAGGTGCCGCTGATCGACCAGAACGAGGCGCCGGCCGCCACCAGGAAGGCGCTCTGGGCCACCAGGAACCCGACGGCCCCGGCCCGCCGTCGCCCCGGGGACGCCCCCGCGGCGTGCCGGCCCGGCTGCCGGCCGAGGCCCGAGGCGACGAGCAGCCCCATGCCCACGACCACCTCGGCCGCGGCCCAGGCGAGCCGGGCGCGCTCGCCGCCACCGGTCTTCTGTGCCCCCAGGGCGACCGCCAGCGACACCAGGGCCACGACGACGCCGGCGCCGCCCAGCGCGCCCAGGACCCAGCGGCGGGCGTTGGCCGGCGCCGTGCCCCGGAGGAGGGCGTCGAGCCCGGCGGCGGCCAGGACGGCCAGGGCCAGCGCCATCAGCATGACGTCGCGGTTCCAGGTGACCCGGCCGAGGACGGGCGCGCCCTGCACGATCGAGTACAGCGGGTTCTTGTAGGTCAGCACGGCGGCGATCACCGCCACCGCCGCCAGGCCGAGGATCTCCGCCCGGCGCCAGAAGAAGCGGACCGCCACCACGGCCAGGACGGCGGCCAGGACGCCCACATAGGGCGGCGGGACCCGGAAATCGGTGCCCTGCAGGCCCACCAGGAGGTCCGACAGGTGCGACACGGGGAAGGCGGCGCCGCCGGAGGCCGCGGCGCGCCCCGAGGCCTGCACCACCTGGAGCCCGGGCAGGACGAGCGGAGCACCGAGCCCCAGTCCGCACGCGCCCGCCACCACCAGGTCGACGACGGGGCGCCGCACCGGGCCGCCCGCGGTGTGCGCCCCGACCGCCAGGAGGACCGCCAGGAAGATCGCCAGGGAGACCCCCAGCACGGCCAGGCTCTCGGGATGGCCGCCGTAGACCGCGGCCGCCAGGACCGACGCCAGCGCGATGCCGTGGCGCAGCCGGTGCCGGCCCCGGACGAGGAGGACGGCGGCGGCGAAGATCCACCCCGCCCAGCACGTCACCCCGGTCATGGCCCAGCCCGAATAATGGAGCATGGGCCCCGACAGCTCGAAGACCGTCCCCCCGAAGGCCGCGCTCAGCGGCCGCATGCCCAGCACGCGGCACAGGGCGTAGGCGCCGGTGCCGGCGATGACGAACTTGGCCAGCACGATCACCGTGTAGGCGAGGTGGACCGGGGCCAGGTAGCTGAGGAGGACGGGCACGCTGAAGACGGCCGACTGCCAGCTGAAGGCGAGCGGCATGCCGAGCACGTTGTCCGGGTTCCACAGGGGCAGCTGGCCCTGGTGCACCTGGTGCCACGCCAGGTTCGTGAGGGGCAGGAAGTAGAGGATCTGGTCGGCCGGGAATTCGCTGTGCACGGCCACGCCGGCGTGATGGGTCAGCCCGATGCGTGACAGCAGGTCGAACGACCCGAGCGACACGCCGGGCCGCAGCACCGGCGCCATGACGGCGACGGCGGCCAGCACGGTCCACGCCACGCCGAGGACGTCGGCTCCCCACCTGGCGGGTGCACCCCGGAGCCGCATCGGGGGCAGTGTAATTGGGAGTGCAATTGTGGGCCGGGTGCCCCGTTGTAATTGTGGGCCGGGTGCCCATCGTGCTCCCGGCCGGGCGCCCGCCAGGCGCGAATCGCCATCGCACCAGGTGGATCGCCTAATATGGCCGCTGGTCAATCCTTGGGGGGTCACACGTGGGCAAGCTTCTGGCGGCAGCAGGATCTCTGGCACTCGTCGGCCTGGCGGCCGGTTGCTCGAGCTCGACCACGGTGGTCGACCATCCGGCGGGGTCTTCGAGCATCGCCCACGTGGGAGACACCCTCGACCTGAAGACGGCCTCGGGCCGGCCCTTCCAGGTCGCCGTCACGCAGGTCGTCGACCCCGCCCACGGCACGGGGAGCGCCAAGGCCGGCAACGACAGGCGCTTCGTGGCCGCCCTGTTCACGGTCACCGATACGTCGGACCAGGCCATCTCGGGGGACGCCAACGCCGACGCCAACCTGGTGGGGTCCGACGGCCAGACCTTCCTGCCGAGCCGCGACAGCCTGAGCGAGTGCGCCAGCCACTCCACCAAGTACCAGGTGGCCGCGGGGAAGTCGGCCACGAGCTGCGTGGCGTTCGCCATCAAGACCACGGCCAAGATCACCAAGGTGCAGTTCTTCCCGGCAGCGGGTTCGGCGAGCGTCTACGGCGAGTGGCTGGTTCCCTGACCCTCCGCTCTCGCCCCCGACCACAGAGCGAACCGGACAGCGTGCGTTGGGGGGCCCGCCTGCCCTGAGGGCCGCGGGCGCCCCGACCGGCTCAACCGGGCGGGCGCCACCGGTCGTCTGACCGTGGACACCAAGAATGCACCGCCGACCGAACCGGCCACCGGCGGCACCGCGCCCCGAGCACCGCGGGGCATCGCCGTGTTCCTCGGGCGCGCCGCGCTCGCCGTGGTGGTGGCAGGCGCACTGTGCGAGGCGCTGTGGCGCCTGGTCCCGCAGCACCTGTCGGTGACCACGGACATCGTCGGCTATCCGATCTTCGCCGACTTCGCGCTCAACCGGTACTTCGACGCCTTCTATCTGCTCGGCCTGGCCCTCCCGCTCCTGGCGGTGGTGCTCTACGCCGTCCTCCCTGTCGGCCGGCCCCGGAGGGCG
>DATKSK010000053.1 GCA_035531755.1 Acidimicrobiales bacterium
TGAGCTCGAGGCGCTCACCCTCGCCATGGTGGAGTCCGATCCCTGTTGGGACGATCACGCTCGCCTACGGACCACCCGCGCCCGCAACACTGTGGACAAGACGCGGTCGAAGACCCGTTAACCCGCGCGGAGGCCACGCCCGCGACTGCATCCGACCTGGTCACGACCTAACGTGAACACCTCACTGTCGTCTCTCACCACTGTGGCCGGTCGAGGGGTGTGCGCGGCCGGCCCCTCGACTCCCACCGGGAGAGCGGGATTCGAGGCCAATGGATAACCTTGTGCCATGGCGCTACCGAGGATCATCAGTGTGGACGACCACGTCGTGGAGCCTTCTCACGTCTGGCAGACGTGGCTGCCGGAGAGGTACCGGGAGCGGGGGCCTCGCGTCGAGCGCAAGCGGTGGGGGTCCTTCAAGCACCTTTCGGGCGCGAAGTACGACATGGTCGAGGACCCGGAAGGGGACTGGGGCGACGCCTGGTACTACGACGACGAGCTGATCTACGTGCAGAAGAAGTTCGTGGCCATCCCGCAAGCGTCGACCACGCTCGACGAGCACGGCAACATCGTGTTCGACCGCACACAGATGACGATGACCGCCACCACCTACGACGAGATGCGCAAGGGGTGTTGGGACCGCGACGAGCGTGTGAAGGACCTGGCTCTCAACTACACGGACGGCTCTCTCCCGTTCCCGACCTTTCCTCGCTTCTGCGGGCAGACCTTCTACGAGGGCAAGGACAAAGAGCTCGGCCTGGCCTGCGTGAAGGCCAACAACGACTGGATGGTCGAGGAGTGGTGCGAGCCGTCGGGTGGCTACAACATCCCCCTCTGCATCATCCCGCTGTGGGATGCGGAGCTCGCTGCCGCCGAGACCAAGCGCAACGCTGAACGAGGCGTGCGTGCCATCGCGTTCAGCGAGATGCCGACGCGCCTGAAGTTGCCGAGCATCAACACCGACTACTGGGATCCGCTCTGGGCCGTCTGCAACGACTACGGCGTCACGGTGTGCATGCACGTCGGATCGAGTAGCTCCAACCCTGTGGCGTCGCCGGATTCGAACAAGGCCGTGGGCGTCACGCTCGGCTTCAACAACGCCATTGCGTCCCTGGCCGACTGGCTCTTCTCGGGGAACCTGCTCAAGTTCCCCGAGTTGAAGCTGGCGTACTCCGAGGGCCAGATCGGCTGGATCCCCTACGTGCTCGAGAGAGCGGACACCGTCTGGGAGATGCACGACGCGTGGACGCACGCCAAGGACAAGATTCCGGTCCTGCCCTCCACGCAGTACTACGGGCGCATCTTCGGGTGCTTCACCGCCGACCGCCACGGGCTGCGCTCGCTGGAGGAGGTGGGTGAGGACAACATCTGCTTCGAGACGGACTACCCCCACACCGACACCACCTGGCCGTACTCCGAGGCGTACATCGAGAAGCTGTGTGCGGGTCTCGACGACGCTGTCGCTTACAAGATCCTGCGAGGCAACGCCATCCGGATGCTCGATCTCGACCGGGTGTAGCCGGCCCTGCTCGTCTGAGACGCCGGGGCGCTCCCGGGCGGGATCTCGGCATCCTGCCGATCGCCCCGGGCCGGACCGTGGGCTACGGTCCTGCGGATGTCGGACTTCGACGCCATCGTCATCGGCGCCGGGCATAACGGCCTGACGGCGGCGGCCGTCATGGCGCGCGGCGGCCTGCGGGTCCTGTGCCTCGAGAAGAACCACTTCATCGGCGGGATGTCGACCACCGCCGAGCTGATCCGCGGGTACCGCTTCGAGCTGGCCGGGTCGATCCAGTTCCCGCTGCCGAACGAGATCTTCGAGGACCTCGGGTTCGACGCGTGCCCGATCTACGAGCCCGAGGTGCAGTCGGCCAGCATCGGACCGTCGGGCCGCCCGCCCATCCTCCTGTACTCCGACCCCGAGCGGCTCCTGGCCCACCTGGGCGAGACCCTGGGCCTCGACGCCGTCATGGGCATGGCCGAGGTGGCGGCCTGGGCCGAGGCACCGGCCCGGGCGATCGGGCGGTTCGACGTGCGCAAGCCACCGCGGTCCCTCGACGACATGTGGGACTGCGCCTCGAACGAATCTGAGCGCGAGGCCATCCGCACGGCGATGTTCGGCAGCGTCATGGACGTCGTCGACCGCTTCCTTCCCGATCGCGACAAGCACGCCCAGGTCCGGAGCATGCTGAGCTTCCTGGCGGTCAATTCGACCTATCTGGGCCCGTACTCGCCCGGCAGCGCGCTGTGCCTGGCCTTCGCCCTGGCATCTCCCGGCGACGCGACGATGTCGAAGGTCCGAGGCGGCATCGGCACCATGTCCGAACACCTCCGGCGGCTGTTCGAAAAGAGCGGCGGCGAGCTGCGCCGCCACGCCAAGGTCGCCAGGGTCGTGTCGTCAGGGGGGCGGGTCGAGGGCGTCGCACTCGGGGACGGGGAGCTGATCACGGCACCGGTGGTGGTGTCCAACCTCGACCCCACGGCGACCTTCACCCAGCTGCTCGACCGTGACGAGCTGCCCGACGCCTTCGTCCGGCGGGTCGAGGCCATCGACCACCGGGCCGCGTACTTCCAGATCCACTTCGCCCTCAGCGGGCTGCCGGAGTTCGCGCCGCCCTACGACGTCCTCAACGAGGGCGCGCTGCGCCGGAACGTGACCTTGTTCGAGACCGCCGAGCAGATGCAGCGCGACTACGAGGGCTGCATCCGTGGCCTCGTGCCCGAGTCACCGTCGTTCAACCTGGGGATCCCGACCCTCGAGGACGCCGACCTCGCCCCCGCGGGGAAGCACGCCGCCAGCAGCTTCGCCTTCTACTTCCCGATCGGCGCCAGCCGCGCCGACCAGGCGCGGCTACGCGACGAGATGGCGGGCCGGATGGTCGCCAAGGTGGCCTCCTTCGCTCCCGACTTCCCCGACCTGATCGAGCGGCAGTTCAACTACCCGGCGTACACCTACGAACTGATGTTCGGATGCACCGGCGGTGACTTCACGCACGGGCTGCTCCAGCCGGCCTTCATGGGGCCGTTCCGTCCGGGCCCGCGGGGTTGGGCGGACAACCCGGTGCCGATCGACGGGCTGTACCTCTGCGGGGCCGGTTGCCATGGCGGCCCCGGCGTCACCTTCATCCCCGGCTACAACTGCGGCTACGCCGTGCTGGACGCCGCCGACCGTTCCCGCGCGTAGCGGACCTGGCGCTCCACGAAGGCCAGGTACATGGCCATGGCGAACGCAAAGCTGGTGAAGAGGCTCATCACGAAGAAGATCCACGGGGCCCGCAGCTTCCGCCTTCGACCGTCCACGATCGTCCACAGGGGCAGCAACACCACGTTGGCGATCGTGTAGTCCTGGGCGGCGGAGTCCGACGCCCAGTTCGTGAAGAGCATCTTCGTGTAGTCGACATAGCTCGCCCGGTGCGGGTACGTGTGGACGTATCGGATGTTGAAGTACCAGCCGAGGCACAACGAAGCCAGGCCCACCGCGTAATAGACGCCCTCGAGCGGTGACACCCGGCTGACGGGACCACCGCCGAAGAGGTGCCGGTTCCAGGCGAACGCGGCGGCCGTGGTCATGATGCCGAGCACTGCGAAGAACGTCAGCGATGCCGTCATGGTCGTCCCCCGGGTCCGTGGCCCCAGGCCGGCCTCCGCCCACCTGGAATGTCGCGCCCACCTGGAATGTCGATGGTGACGACACGGAACCTAGGTCGCGGGCCTCGGGGGGGGCCAGTACCCCTGGCGCGCCCGGCGAGGCCCCTCGGCCCCGAGCGCCGCGGGACCTTCGCCTCTGGAGCTTCGGGCCCGGACCTTCGATGATGGGAAGGCAGTACCGAGCCACCTGAACGAAGACAGTGCCCGCCGGCTCAAAGGTGGAACGCCCCAGCGCTCTCCGCCGTGTCACAACGGGGCGCGAGCCTCGGCGCCGGGAAGGGCGAGTTGGAGGGACCGTGCCCACGTTTGCCGCCCGGACGATCGTCGGTCGACGCACCAAGTACCTTGTCCTGCTGTTCTGGCTGATCGTGGTGATCGTCGCCGGGCCGCTCGCCGGGAAGCTGTCGGGGTCCGAGAAGAACGACGCCAAGTCGTGGCTGCCCGGGAATGCGGAGTCCACCAAGGTCCTCGAGCTGCAGCGAGCGTTCCGGTCGCCCAACCTGATCCCCGCCGTGATCGTCTACGACCGGGCTGGCGGACTGACGGCGGCCGACCGGGCCAAGGTCGTGTCCGACTCGCGCCGTCTGGCGTCGGTGGCGCACATCGACGGGCCGTTGTCCGAACCCGTGTTCTCCGCTGACGGGAAGGCGGCCGAGGTGATCGTGCCACTCGACCTCGGGCCCAACGGGTGGGAGCGGGCGGGCAAGGTGGTCGACCGGATGACGGCCATCGCCCAGGGCGAGCCCGGGCTCGCCGTGCACGTCACCGGGCCCGCCGGGTATGCGGCGAACTCCGCCGACGCCTTCAAGGGGATCGACAGCACGCTGCTCTACGGGACGCTGCTCGTCGTCGTCGTCATCCTGCTGTTGACCTACCGCAGCCCGCTGTTGTGGTTGCTGCCCGTCATCTCCGCCGGCGTGGCGCTCATCAGTGCCGAGGCGGTGATCTACGAGCTGGCCAAGCACGCCGGGCTGACGGTGAACGCCCAGAGCGCGGGGATCCTGACCGTGCTGGTCTTCGGGGCCGGGACCGACTACGCCCTGCTCCTGGTGGCGCGCTACCGCGAGGAGCTGCGCCGGCACGAGGACCGGCACCAGGCCATGCTGGTCGCCCTCCGTCGTGCCAGCCCCGCCATCATCGCCAGCGCCAGCACCGTGATCCTGGGCCTGCTGTGCCTGTCGTTCGCGGAGACGAACGCCACCAAGGGCCTCGGGCCCGTGGTCGCCATCGGCGTCGCCGTGGGGCTGCTGTCGATGATCACGCTGCTCCCGGCGCTGCTCGTCACCGTCGGGCGCTGGGTGTTCTGGCCCGTGCGCCCGAGGTTCGGTTCCTCGGAGCCGACCGCCACGGGACCGTGGGCGCGCATGGGCGACCGCATCGCCCGACACCCGCGGCGCGTGTGGGTGGTGACGGCCCTGGCGCTCGGGGCCATGGCGGTGGGCGTGACGACCCTGCACGCCAGCGGGCTCACCAACAGCCAGTCGTACCGGGGGCATCCGAGCGCCGTGGTGGGCCAGGATGTCCTCGCCCGCCACTTCCCCGGCGGGGTGGGCAGCCCGGTGATCGTCATCGCCGACGCCGGGGCGTCGGCCCCGGTGCAGAGGGCCCTGGCCGCCACGCCGGGCATCGCCTCGGTGGCCCCCGCGGTGACCGGCGACGGGAAGGTCTTCCTGCAGGGGACCCTCAGCGCTCCGCCCGACAGCAAGGCGGCGTACAGCGTCGTCGACCAGGTGCGCACCGCCGTCCACCGGGTGGGGGGAGCCGACGCCAAGGTCGGGGGCGACACCGCCGTCAACCTCGACGTGCAGCGCGCCGCCGCCCATGACCGGAACGTGATCATCCCGATCGTGTTGCTCGTGGTGTTCGCCATCCTGGCGCTGCTGTTGCGGGCCGTCGTCGCGCCCGTCATCCTCATCGCAACCGTGGTCCTGTCGTTCCTGGCCGCCCTCGGCATCAGCGCCGTCGTCTTCCGCCATGTCTTCGGCTTCGCCGGCGCGGACACCGCGCTCCCCCTGTACATCTTCATCTTCCTCGTCGCCCTGGGGATCGACTACAACATCTTCCTGATGTCGCGCGTCCGCGAGGAGTCCGAGCGACAGGGGACGCGGGTGGGCGCGCTCACCGCCCTGGCGGCCACCGGGGGCGTCATCACGTCGGCGGGGTTCGTGCTGGCCGGCACCTTCGCCGTGCTCGCCACCCTGCCCCTGACCACCTTCGTGGAGATCGGCTTCGCCGTCGCCTTCGGGGTGCTGCTCGACACCATCGTGGTCCGCTCGGTCCTGATGACGGCGCTCAACCTCGAGATCGGCGACTCCATGTGGTGGCCGAGTCGACGGCGCCGGCGGCCGGAGCCGGCTGCCGCGCCACCGGCCGCCGGCGAGCGCGAGCTCGTCCACAGCCGCTGAGCCCGGAAACGGTGGGCGGGATCGTGCCGACCGGCCCCGCCCGCAATAGGGTTGGGCCGTGCACGACGCGGTCACCGTCCACATCGCCGCTCCCCCCGACCAGGTCTGGGACCTGGTGAGCGATGTCACCCGGATCGGCAAGTACAGTCCGGAGACCTTCGAGGCCGAATGGCTCGACGGCGCCACCGGTCCCGCCGTCGGCGCCAGGTTCCGCGGCCACGTGAAGCGCAACGGCATCGGGCCGGTCTACTGGACGACCTGCACCGTCCTCGCCAGCGTCCCCGGACGAGAATTCACGTTCGGCGTCGGTCCGGGCGACAAGCCGCTCAACGTGTGGAGCTACCGGATGGAGCCCGCCGGAGACGGCACCGACATCACCGAGTCGTTCCGGTTGGCCGACTCCCCACCCCTGCGCCTCTACTGGTTCCTCCTCGGCTGGGCTCGGGGACGGACCAACCGCAACGGCATGCGGACCACGCTCGAGCGGGTCAAGGCCGAGGTCGAGTCGCCGTCGACGTGAGCGGCCCCGCTAGGTGACGCCCTGGGCCCGGCAGGTGGCCGCGGCCGAGGCCACCTGCTGCTGCAGGTGGGCCCCCTGGGCGGCCGACAGGTCGGTCGACGTCAGCTCGCCGTAGTTGCCGGGGCCGACCGCCGCGATGACACCGTCGGCGACGCACCGACCCATGGCGAAGTCCACCGTGGCGCCGGTCATGATGGCGTCGATGACCTGGGCGCGCGCCGACAGGACGTCGAAGGCCGTCGGTGTGACGACCGGAGGCGCCGGCGCCGTGGCCCCCGGGTCGCACGAGCGCAGGTCGACCCGCCGGCCAGCCTGCGTCACCGCCGCCCCGGGAATGCTCAGCGCCCACTGGCGGCCGGCCGCCACCAGCCGGGCCGACGCATCGGCGCTGCCCATGACGACGTCGATGGCGACACACGTCTTGCCGTGGTCCGAGTACGGCACCGAGTTGTCCCCCTGCCAGCCCTGCACCGCCGCCCACGCCGGGCCGTAGCCCAACCTGCTGCCGAGCACCTCGAACAGCGACACCTGCCCGAACGGGCTGGGCGTGTCGATCCGGTGCTCGCCGGCGGCGATCGAGGGCACCCGGACCCGGACGGGCTTCCACCCCACGGGGTAGGCCGCCGGGTCCACGATCTGGGCCTCGGCCACCGGCGGCTTGCGGAACGCAGCGTCCACCGCGGTGTTGCCGCCCTGGGAGGACAGTGAGTCGACGAAGGTCGGGCCGAACGCGTACGGGAAGCTCAGGATGTCGCTCAGGATCTCGGGGACGTCGCCGGTCTGCCCCGAGCTCTTGTCGAGCTGGGCCTGTTCGCGCTGGAACAGCTGCTGGTCGGCCGGCGACAGGCTCTGCTGGTAGGCGTTCTCGATGCGCACCGCGTCTCCCTCGACGAGCGCCGTGAGGGCGGAGCCGTCGGTCGCCTTCGCTTGGTCCTGCAGCTTCGCCAGGTCGAAGTACTGGTCCTGCAGGGCGTGGGTGAGCTCGTGGGCCAAGGTGACCCGGACGTAGGGGGTGAAGGCTCTGCCCCGCACGAAGACGGTCTTCTTGTCGTCGACGTACAACCCGACGACGTCCGCCTGCTGCAGCGTGTTCTCCGACGCCGCCAGGTTGACCTTGCCGTGCACGAGCCCGAGCGCCCGCAGCTCTCCCAGGGCCCGGCTCATCGCCAGACGGTCGGACTTGGCGGTCGGCGCCGGGACGCTGACCTGCTTGTCGAACTGGGCGTTCCCCAGGAACTCGATGGCGACCGGGTGCTTGAAGGTGAGCCCGCGGTGCTGCTCGTCGAAGTGCACGATCCCGAGCACGCGGGGGTCCCAGGTGGTGGTGCGCCCGGACACGGCCACGAACACCCCGATGGCCACCAGCACCGCCGCCAGGGCGGCGCCGCCCCAGCGCAGGGGGCGCCGGCGCACCACGCCCCGCTCGTCTGCGGCCGGTGCGCCGACGACGAACATGTCGCTGCGCGGCCCCGTCGGGACGGGCGCAGGCTCCTGGAGGACGGGCCGCCAGTAGCTGCTGGTCTGCGCGCCCGGCGTCGCCACGCCCGGCGGCGGGCCCGGGGCCACGACCGGGGGGCCGGAGGGCGGCGCCGTGAACGACCCCTCGCCGAGCCCCGCCGGAGACGGGTGCTGGGCGGGTGGGTACCACTTGCCGTCCATGGCCATCCACCAGCCGGCGCGCTCCTGATCGTCGCCCACGAGCGACCTCCATGTCGCGACATCGACCCGCCGTCGGTGCCGGGTGCTCGCACCTGACGGCGCGGCCGCGTCCTGACGGTATCGACCCCGAATTGCGGGTCCTGTAGCCGGGCGCGTCCGGACGAGCACGGCCACCGAGAGCCGGGCACGCAGAGTCCCGTCCGGGCGGCCTCGGCCCCCAGGCCTGCACTTCGAGTTGCCCGCCCCCGAGCCCGCCCCCGAACCGCCCCCCGCCCGGTCCCGCAACGGGAAAGCCGGCCCCTCAGCCGGTGGGCGGAACCGCCTCGGCGCTCGCCGCCAGCGCCGACGTGTCGCTCAGGCGGATCTCGCGCAGGCACACGGCGAGCACGATCGTGAGCAGCGCGAAGGGCACGGCCACCCAGTACACGCTGTGCAGGGCCCGCACCATGGCCTCGGCGATGGCGTGGCGCACCGGCGTCGGCAGCGAGTGCAGGGCCTTCGGCGAGACGTTGAGCCCCGAGGAGCTGACCTTGATCCCTCCGCGGTAACGCGCCGGGAGCAGCGACGGCAACGTGGAGTTCACCCGGTCGACGAAGATGACGCCGAACAGGGCGGTGCCGAAGACCGCGCCGAGGGACCGGAAGAAGACGAGCGCCGAGGTGGACGTCCCCATGTCCCGCGGCGCCACGGCGTTCTGCACGGCGAGCACCGTGTTCTGTATGACCATGCCCATGCCCGCCCCCAGCACGAACAGGTAGACGCTCATCGTGACGTGCGAGGTCTGCGTGGTGAGGAACGTCAGCAGCCACAGCCCGAGGGCGGTGAGCAGCGCGCCGAGCACCGGGAAGACCTTGTACCGCCCCGTGCGCGACACCAGGCGTCCCGACGTGATCGACATGGTGAGGAGCCCGCCCATGAGCGGGAGCAGCAGCAGGCCCGACACCGTGGGGGTGACACCGTCGGCGATCTGCAGGTAGAAGGGCACGTAGACGATGGACCCGAACATCGCCATGGCCTGCAGGAAGGCGATGCCACCCGCCACGCTGAAGATGTCGTTGCGGAAGAGACGCGGCGGCAGGATCGGTTCGGGGGCGACCCGCTCCCACAGCACGAACACCACCAAGAGGGCGGTGCCGGCCACGGCCAGGCCGACGATCACGCCCGACCCCCACGCGTACTGCGAGCCGCCCCACACCGTGACCAGGAGGAGCGCGCTCACCGACATGACGAGGAGCAGCGACCCCAGGTAGTCGATGGTGTGCTCGAGGCGGCGGAACGGCAGGCGCAGGACCGCCGTGGTCACCGCCAGGGCGACGATGCCGAGCGGCACGTTGATGTAGAACACCCAGCGCCAGCTCAGGTGCTCGGTGAACAGGCCCCCGATGAGCGGCCCGGCCACACTGGCGAAGGCGAACACGGCCCCGAAGTACCCCTGGTAGCGACCACGCTGGCGCGGCGACACGATGTCGCCGATGGTGGCCATGGCCAGCGCGATGAGCCCGCCGGCGCCCAGCCCCTGCAGGGCCCGGAAAGCGATGAGCTGGTCGATGCTGTGGGCCAGACCCGACAGGATCGACCCCGCCAGGAAGATGACGATGGCGATCTGGAACAGCTTCTTCCGGCCGTAGAGGTCCGACAGCTTGCCGTACAGCGGTGTGGTCACCGTCGATGCCAGCAGGTAGGCGGAGACCACCCAGGACAGGTGGCTCCCGCCGTGGAGCGTGGCCACGATGGTGGGCAGGGCCGTGGCCACGATGGTCTGGTCGAGGGCGGCCAGCAGCATGCCGAGCATGAGGCCGCTGAAGACGATGAGGACCTGGCGGTGCGTGAGGGCCACGCCGGGCACGGTGCCACCGACGCCGTCATTTGTCGGTGCCGGCGTCGGTGCCGGTTTGGGCGCCGGTTTCGGTGCCGGCGTCGGTTTGGGCGCGTCTTCGGTCGCCGCGCGGCGGCCCCCGCCGACCAGGGAGAGACGCGCCCCGGCGCCGGTCGCCTCGTCGTCGGGTCGCTGGATGCTCATCGCCTGCCACCCCTCTGCAGGTCGTCCGCAAGACGCGCCAGGGCCTCGGCGATGGCGACACGCTCGTCGCCGTGCCACCCGACCAGCGCGCTGCGCAGGACCTCGCGGCGCGCCTCGCGCACCGCGTCCAGGACGGAGCGGCCCCGGTCCGACAGGCCGAGAAGGCAGGCGCGGCCGTCGACGGGGTCCGACTCCCGTGTCACCAGGCCACTGTCGACGAGGTGCCGCACCTGCCGGCTCACCGTGGACAGGTCGAGCTCGAGCAGGCTCGCCAGGTCGGACAGGCGCACGGACCCGCCCGACTCGTCCAGGCGGAACAGGACCCAGTACCCGGAGCGGTCGACGTGCTCGCCCTCGCCCAGCGCCTGGGCGGGGACGCCGAGGCGCAGCACCGCCCGCGCCACGCGGGTGAGGGCCAGCTCGAGCTCGTCGGCAGCCGTGTCGGTGCGTGCGCCGGCGACGGCCGGTTTCCGCTGGGAGCCGGGGGGCGCGACGCCCTCACCGGGACCGACGGGGCGCGGCGGACTCGGGGCTTTGGCTTTCACGGCCAACGGGAGCTCTCCGGAGGGAAGAGGGGGGCCATCTGCTTGGTACAAACAAGTATCTGTCCCGGCGAGGAGCAGCGCAAGACGGCTGGGCGGCGGCGCTGCCCCGGGACGGGACAACTCGGACAACTCGGTCCGGGCCGAGCCTGCGCGGGCGCGGGCGCTACGACAGGTAGCGGGAGGCGAAGGCGGCCAGCGCCTCGGGCACCTCGCGGGTACGTGCCCACGGGCTGACGATGAGCCGGTCCACGCCGGCGCCCGCGAAGGCGTCGACATCGGCGTCGCTCGCCACCGAGCCGCCGACGGTGACCGTGAAGCGCCCGGTGGCGCCGGCCTGAGCGCGCAGCCCGGCCAGGGTCTCGAGCGGCGGGCGGACCGAGTCGGGCGTGTGGTTGAGCCCGATCCAGCCGTCGTGGCGCGCGGCGCGGCGCAGGGCGGCGGGCGACTCCCCCCCGACGATCACCGGCGGGTGGGGCCGCTGCACCGGCTTGGGCTCGAACATGACGGTGCCGAAGTCGAAGAACCGCCCGTGGTGCTCCACCCGGTCCTCGGTCCACAGCCGCGTGCACACCTGCAGCGCCTCGTCGAGCCGCGCCCCACGCGTGTCGAAGTCGAGGCCGGCCGCCTCCCATTCGCTGCGCAGCCAGCCCGCGCCCACGCCGACCTCGAGGCGCCCCCCGGACACCACGTCGGCGGTCTGCACCGCCCGGGCGGCGACGAAGGGATGGCGCAGGCCCAGGTTGTACACGTGGGTGCCCAGCCGGATCTGCCGGGTGCGGCCGGCCAGGAACGACAGGTAGCCGAACACGTCGAACACGGGCGTCGACGGCGGGACCGGCGGGTGTTCGGCGCCGGCGAAGGGGGACCCGGCCATGTCGACCGGCAGCACGAGGTGCTCCGGGAACCAGATGGACTCGAACCCGAGCTCGTCGGCCATGGTCACGGCCTCGGCGAACATGCTCGGGTGCATCCGCCCCAGGGCGATTCCGAACCGCACGGCCCGCACGCTACCGGGCGCACGGCGCGCCGTCGGGGGACAGGCAGCACGGCGCAGGCGCAGGCGCAGGCGCCGGCGCCGGCGCGCCGACCGGTGCATGGCGCTCCGCCCATGACCACCACCGGGCGAGCGCCGGAGTGGCCCCGGTGTCGACGATGCGGCCGGCCACCACCATGGCCACCACATGGTGCCCGGCGTCACCCAGCGCGGCAGCCGCGCTGCGCACGCGCGCGCCGGTGACCCAGGCGTCGTCGAGAAGCAGGACCCGGCGCGCACGCGGCGCGCCGAGGACGCGGAACGCCGCCTGGTCCGGGGAGAGATGGCCCAACCGTCCGGTGCGCCCGGGTTCACGCTCGAGCCGTAGGCGGGGCAGGCCGGCGAAGCACGGCGCCGCGTCGACCACGGCATCGATCGGGTGGGGCGCCGGGACGCGGCCCGGGCCCCGTGCCGACGAGGGCACGGTGGCGAGGGCGTCCCATCCCCCGCAGGCCTCGGCCGCGCACCCGCCGTGTGCCGCCATGAAGCGCTGCACGTGGTCGGTCAGGCGGCCGGCGAAGTGCCGGCGCACCGAGGGCCCCGGCGCGTCCTTGTACCCGCGCAGCACGCGGTGGAGCGGGTCGCCGGGGCGGCACACCGCCATCGGCACCACCACCGGGCACGGGCGCCCGGGGTGGCCCAGCGCCGCACCCACGGCCCGGCAGCACCAGCAGTCGGGGCGCCCGTCGCGCGCCGGGCCGTGGCAGGTGGCGCACACCCCCGGGCCGGCGCGGGGGACGGGAAGCCCGAGCGCACCACCGGCCCCGGCACCCCCACCGGCGTCGATCCCCATCCCGGCGCGGGTCCCGGCTGGGCCGGCGAGCCCGGCGATCGCTCCCGACACGCTCCCACCTCCGGATGTCCGGCGGCTGTCCAAAGGCGACGGTGCGCCGGCAACGTGCCCCGAGGGCCCCGGCCGGTGGGCCGGGTCAGCCGGCGTCGCGATGCAGCAGGAAGGTGCCCGTCGACCGGCTCACCATGCGATCCTGGTCGTCGCGGGTGGTGGCCTCGGCGTAGGCGACCTGGCGGGCCATGCGCACCACCTCGCCACGGACCCGCACGGGCTCGCCCAGCTTGGCGGGCCGCATGGTCTCGGTCTTCATCTCGAGCGTGCCCCGGGTGCGGTCCCGACCGGCCAGGGCGGCGTTGATGGCGAAGTTCATCGAGGCGTCGAGGATCAGCGAGTGGATGCCGGCCTGCACGATGCCGTGGGGGTTGCAGGCCAGGGCGGTGGGGGTCCAGGTGGCCTCGACCCAGCCGAGGTCCTCGCCGTCGACCCCGTAGGCGGTGAACGAGGCGCCCACCAGCCCGATGACCTCCATGCCGCCGTCGCCCAGCCAGCGGTCCATGTCCTTCACGCGCCCCGTCACGGCGGCCACCGTAGCCCTGGGGTGTCCGGCCGGGCACCGGGGCGGCTCGGGTTTGACCACTGCGCCGGCGCCGGGACAGAATCTTGACCGAGCGGTCAGTTTCTGGCGCTCGGAGATCGACAGGCCGGAACGGCGTCCCACCGGGCGGCGCCGCCGGACCAGGAAGGAGCGCAGCCATGACCACCGCCGTCATCGTCGACGCCGTTCGCACCCCCGGGGGGCGCAGGAACGGCAAGCTCCGGGGCTGGCACGCCGTGGACCTGGCCGCCGAGCCGCTCAAGGCCCTCGTGGAGCGCAACGACCTCGACCCCGCCCTCGTCGACGACGTGATCATGGGCTGCGTCATGCAGGTCGGCGAGCAGGCCCTCAACGTCGGGCGCAACGCCGTGCTCGCCGCCGGCTACCCCGAGTCGGTGCCGTCGACCACCATCGACCGCCAGTGCGGGTCCTCGCAGCAGGCGATGCACTTCGCCGCCCAGGGGGTGATGGCGGGCGCCTACGACGTCGTCATCGCCGCCGGCGTGGAGCACATGACGCACACGCCGATGGGCTCCTCGGTTGTCCGGGACCTCGGGTTCCCGTTCGGGCCGACCATGATGGGCCGCTACGCCGAGCGCGGCGGCCTCGTGTCGCAGGGCATCTCGGCCGAGATGATCGCCGACCAGTGGGAGCTGTCGCGCGACGACCTCGACCGCTTCGGCGCCCGCAGCCAGCAGCTCGCCGCCCAGGCCACCGCCGAGGGCCGCTTCGAGCGCGAGATCCGTCCGCTCGCCGTCAAGGACGACGAGGGCGCCCCCACCGCCGAGACCGTCTCGACCGACGAAGGGGTGCGCCCCGACACCACCGCCGAGGTGCTCGGCAACCTGAAGCCGGCGTTCAAGCCCGACGGCAAGGTCACCGCCGGCAACTCGTCGCAGATCACCGACGGTGCCGCCGCCGTGCTGATCATGAGCGAGGAGAAGGCCAACGCGCTGGGGCTGACGCCCCGGGCCCGGTTCCACGCCTTCTCGCTGGCGGGCGTCGACCCTGTCACCATGCTGACCGGTCCCATCCCCGCCACGCGCGCCGTGCTCGAGAAGGCCAAGATGTCGATCGAGGACATCGACCTGGTCGAGATCAACGAGGCCTTCGCGTCGGTCGTGCTGGCGTGGGAGAAGGAGCTCCACGCCGACATGGACCGGGTGAACGTGAACGGCGGCGCCATCGCGCTGGGCCACCCGCTCGGGTGCTCGGGCGCCAAGCTGATGTCGACGCTTCTGAACGAGCTCGAGCGCAGTGGCGGCCGCTGGGGCCTCCAGACGATGTGCGAGGGCGGCGGCATGGCCAACGCCACCATCATCGAGCGCCTGGGCTGATCCGACGGCCACACCGACGACGGCGCGCCGCCGTCGTCGTCAGCGGTACTGCGTGGCGACGACGAAGCCCCCGGCGATCAGGACGATCCCGCCGACGAGGTACCAGTTGCTCGGCCCGGCCGGCAGCACGTTGAAGTAGTTCAGGACGATGACGAGCGCGCCGACGATCAGCAGCACCAGGATGAGCGGCCCCATCCACTTGGGGCTCACCTTGACACTGCGCGGGATCGGCGGGGTGTATCGCCCACTGGGCGTCGCCGGACGGGTCACGGCCCGCCCCGTCGCCCGCCCGGAGGAACGACCCTTGCGCGCCGCGTTGCCGGGGCCCTGCTTGCTCGCCATGCACCGAGGATAGCCACGGCGGGCGTCGTAGCCCGGGCCGGGGACGGCGGGTGGGCCACGACCGGCGCCGTCCGGGACCGAGGGCGCCGTCTGGAGCCGGGGGCGCTGGGGACGACCCACGGGTCGGGGCGCGAGCCGGGGCCGGTACAGTCGGGCACCGTGGGCACCCGGGTCCTGCTCGTCGACAACTACGACTCCTTCACCTACAACCTGGTGCAGGAGCTGGGCGAGCTCGGCGCCGAGCCCGTCGTCTACCGCAACGACGCCATCGACGTGGCCGGCATCCGGGCGTCGGGCGCCGACGGCGTCATCATCAGCCCGGGCCCGGGGCGCCCCGAGGACGGGGGCGTGAGCATGGCCGTCGTGGCCGAGCTCGGCGGCGAGCTCCCGATCCTGGGCGTGTGCCTGGGGCACCAGTGCATCGGACAGGTCTTCGGCGGCCGCGTCGTCCAGGCGCCCGAGCTCATGCACGGCAAGACGTCCGCCATCTTCCATACCGGCGTCGGCGTCTTCGCCGACATGCCCAACCCCTTCGAGGCCACCCGCTACCACTCGCTCGTGGTGGAGCGAGACTCGCTGCCCGACGTGCTCGAGGTCACCGCCGAGACCGCCGACGGCGTCGTCATGGGGCTGCGCCACCGCGAGCTGCCCGTCGAGGGCGTGCAGTTCCACCCCGAGTCCATCCTGACCTCGGCGGGTCCCGACCTCCTCGCCAACTTCCTCGGGGCGTTGGGAGCCGACCGGCGCTGACCGCACCGGGTCGGTCGGTCCGCCGACTCCGACCCGGTGACGCCCGCCGCCCGGCGGGCGCTCCGGCTGAGCCCTATCGACTCTTGCGGTGGTGCGCCGACGTCGTGGTCGTCGTCCCCCCCGTCGTGGTGGAGGTCGTGGCCGAGCAGCTCGGATAGCTGGCCACCGTGATGGTGACCGTGGTCCCCGAGCCCACGGACTTCCCGCCCGAGGGGCTCTGCGACTGGACCAGGCCGTCCTGAGTCGGGTCCTGTGTCGACTGGCAGATCACCACGGGGTTGAGGTTGGCACTCTGCAGGGTCGACACCGCCTGCGCCTGGGTGGAGCCCGTCGTGTCGGGCACGAGCACCGACGAGGGCCCGTGCGACACCACCAGGTTCACCGACGCGTTCGCCGGCTCCTGGGCACCGGCCGCCGGGTTCGTGCTGATCACGTTGCCCGGCGGGACCGTCGACGACGCCTGCTGGGTGATGGTCCCGCACTGGAACCCGGCCTGTCCCAGGCGGTTGCACGCCGTGTTCTGGTCGAGCCCCGTCACGTCGGGCACCGCTGTCGTCGTCGGCGCCGTGAAGATGTTGACCGTTCCCCCCGGAGCGATGCCCGTGCCCGACTTCGGGCTCTGGTCGCAGACGATGTTCTGCTGCGTGCAGCTGTTGCTGAACTGCACGTTGGCCTGGAGGCCTTCCTGCTGCAGCTGGGCCTTGGCGGCGGTCACCGACTGGTTGACGAGGGGAGGGACCTGGACCTGCGGGCCCCGGTTGCCGGTGACGATGGTGACGGTCTGGCCCTTGCGGACGGTGGTGCCCTTGGTCGGCTGGGTCCGAAGCACCTGGGTGTTGGGGGTGTTGTTGGCGGTCCTGTCGGCCTGGACCTGGGTGTGCAGGCCTTCGTGCTGCAGGGTGCGCTCGGCCTGGGTCACGGTCTGGTTGACGACGTCGGGCATGGAGAACGAGCTCGTCCCCCCGAGGTGCCACCAGCCGAGGGAGTTGCCGAGGAAGATGACGACGACCGCCAGCGCCACCAGCAGCAGGCCCAGGATGGCGGCGTAGAGCCTGGTGCGGCTGGGCTCGCGCTCGTCCTCGACGGCGCCCGCCCCGACGGCACCGATGGCTTGCGTCTTGCCGCTGACCGCCCCCACGGCCTGGGTGGTCTGCGGGCCGCCCTGCGGCGCCACCGCCCCCACGACGCGTCCCTCCCGGAAGCGCAGCAGGTCCATGCGGAGGTCGTCGCCCGTGGCGTAACGGTGGTCGGGCGACTTCGCCATGCACTTGAGGATGATGGCCTCGAGGTCGGGTGGGACCGCGGGGTTGATCTCGCGCGGTGCCGGCGGGTGCTCGCGCACGTGCTTCGAGGCCACGGCCACCGGCGTGTCGCCCAGGAACGGCGGGCGTCCCGTCACCATCTCGAACAGGACGACGCCCAGGGAGTAGATGTCGCTGCGCGAGTCGACACCCATGCCCTCGGCCTGCTCCGGGGAGAAGTAGGTGGCGGTGCCCATCACGGCCCCGGTCTGGGTGAGGCTCTCCTCGGTGTTCACGGCCCGGGCGATCCCGAAGTCCGTGACCTTGATCGTGCCCTCCTCGGTGATGAGCACGTTGCCGGGCTTCACGTCACGGTGGACGACGCCGTGGCGGTGCGCGTAGGACAGCGCTCCGGCCACGTCCGCGGCGATCTCGGCGGCGCGGTCGGGGTGCAGCGGCCCCGCCGTGCGCAGGATCGACGACAGCGGCCGGCCGTCGACGAACTCCATGACGATGAAGTAGGTGCCGCCGTCCTCGCCCCAGTCGAACACCGGGACGATGTTGGGGTGCGACAGGTTGGCCGCCGCCTGGGCCTCGCGGCGGAACCGCTCCACGAACGAGCGGTCGACCGACAATTCGGGGAACAGCACCTTGAGCGCCACCGGGCGGTCCAGGAGCTGGTCACGCGCCCGGTACACCTCGGCCATGCCACCTCGCGCCACCAGGTGCGACAGCTCGTAGCGTCCCGACAGCACGCGGGGGGTCTTCGTCGGCTCCATGCGGGTCAGAGCCTACGTCTCGTCGGATTGCGGGCTGGGACAGCCACGGTTCGTCTCCTCGTCGGTCGTTCGGGGATGGGTCGCCCCGCCACCAGGTGCACGGCGGGGCGCCCGCAGGCGGTCCTGGGCGTCACTGGCCCGCCAGGGCGGCCTGGATCATCGTCCGCATCACCGGCCCGGCCACCTCGGCGCCCGTGGCCGACAGCGACTGGTGCGGGATGACGACGGCGACCGCCACCTTGGGCTGCGACGCCGGGGCGAAGGCGATCATCCAGTCGGTCGTGGCGCTGTTGCCCTGGCCCACCTGGGCGGTACCGGTCTTGGCCGCCACGTCGTCCTGCGGGGGGAACCCCACACCCGAAGCCGTGCCGTACTTCACGACGTTCTGCATGAGGCCGGCCACCGCACTGGCCGTCTTCTGGGTGGCGGCCCGGAGCCAGGGCGTGGGGGCGTAGCGCTTCACCAGATTGTTCTGCGAGTCACGGATCTCGTACATGACGTGGGGGGTCATCACCTCGCCGCCGTTGGCGATGCCGGCCGCCACCAGGGCCATCTGCAGCGGGCTGGCGATGGTGCACTGCTGGCCGATCGAGGAGTTGGCCAGGAAGATCTGGGCGTTGCGGTAGCACGCGGGCTGCAGGAACTGAGACACCTCGTACCGGCTGTGGGGCAGGTCGATGGGTGGTTGCTGGTTGAAGCCGAAGGCGTCGGCCTGCGCCGTCATCGAGGCCGCGCCGACGCGCGTCCCGAGGATGGCGTAGCCGGTGTCGCACGACGGCGGCAGCATGGTGGCGATCGTCCCCCCGCACCCGGAGGAGCCGTAGTTGCACAGCGGCCGGTTGGGGGCCTGGCCCCCGAGCGTCCCCCCCGGGATGCAGGTGTAGTACGGCATGGGGGTGTTGACGAGGTTGGGGGCGTGCTCGTAGGCGGCCGTCGTGGTGACGATCTTGAACGTCGACCCCGGCGGGAAGATGTCCTGGTACGCGAGCGACACCGCCGGCGCGAAGCCTGTCGCCGGGTCGGCCGCGTTGTCGACCTTGAACGCCTCGGCCTCCGTGGCGATGTCGTTCACGGCAAGGGGGTTGGGGTCATAGGTCGGGTTGGAGTACATGGCCCGGACCGCCCCGGTGGTCGGGTCGAGCACCACGATCGCCCCGGCCCGGCCGCCGAGGGCCTGCTGGGCCGTCAACTGCAGCTTGCTCGACAGGGTCAGTGTGACGGTGTCGGTCACCACCGGCGTGGTGAGCAGGTCGCCGATGGTCTTGATGGGGCGGTTGTGCGATTGCATGTACGACGCGTAGACGTCCTCCACGCCCGTGGCCCCGAAGTTGTAGGACAGGTAGCCGGTGACGTGGGCGAACAGCGCCCCCTCGGGGTAGACGCGCTGGTACTTGTAGGCGCCCTTCTTGGCCCGCACCGACTGGGCCAGCACCACCCCGTCGGCGCTCTGGATGACCCCGCGCGGCTGGTCGTACTGGGCCTCGATGACCGCCGGATTGTGCGGCGAGGTGGCGTACTGGTGGGCCTTCACGACCTGCACGTTGTTGAGCTGCAGGAACAGGGCCAGAAAGCACGCCACCATGGCGACGCCGAGCCATCGGATCCGTCGTGCCATCTCAGGCCGCCCTGGGCGCCGCGGGGGCGGAGCCGGCGCCCGGCGCGCCGAGTCCCCGCGTGGTGGTCGACGTCGACGACGGGCTCGCCGGCGCGCTCGTCGTCGTGGTGGTGGTGCAGTAGGCGGGCGGGGCCGCCAGGCTGCACACCGCCTCGCGCAGGCCCGACACGTAATTGTGCGCCGCCTCCAGGGACGGCTCCTCCACCCCGCCGCGCAGGGCGGGCAGGTCGATCGACGGGATCTGCGCGGTGGTGATGTCGTAGCGCTTCACGATCTTCGGCTGGATGCCCACGAACCCGCCCCGGCGACCCTGGTAGATGACGATGTTGTCGTGGTCGAGGGCCACGAAGTAGGAGTTGTCGACGTACCAGTGCACGACCGCGTACCCGGCGTAGCCCAGGCCGCCCAGCACGACGAGGAACAGCAGCACACGCACGGTGACCCGGCGCGGGACGTGGATGCCCAGGTGATGGTCGGCACGCCCCGACGCGGCGCGGCTCGGGCCCGGGGCTGCCGAGCGGCCCAGCACGGCGGTGCCGGTGCCGTTCGCCCTGACCGGCGTGTCGCCTACCGGTGCGGACACCCCGGATCCGAGCACGCGGGGCGCGGAGGCCCCGGGGGCGGGCGAGACACCGGAACCGGCCAGGGCCGTGACCGTCCCGCCTACGGGCGACGCCCCGGCCGAGGCGGCCCGGCCCGGCCCGGCACCCCCGGCGGCGGCAGCCACCGTGGCCGCGGCCCCGCCGGTCCCCGCCGCCTGCTCGCCCACGACCACGTCCAGCACGACGGCGGTGACGTTGTCGTTCCCGCCGGCCTCCACGGCCAGGTGCACCAGTGTCTCGGCGGCCTCCCGGGGGTCGCGTGTCGCCGACAGGACGTCGGTGATGCGATCGGGCCGGACCTCGTTGGTCAGGCCGTCGCTGCACAGCAGGAAGCGGTCGCCCTCCTCGGGGACCACCTGCCAGACGTCCACGGACACGTCCGGCCCCACGCCGAGCACCCGGGTCAGGATGTGGCGGTGGGGGTGGACGGCGGCCTCCTCCTCGGTCAGTTCGCCCCGGGCCACCAGCTCCTCGGCGACGGAGTGGTCGGTCGTGAGCTGCGACAGCTCGCCGTCGTGGAAGCGGTAGGCCCGGGAGTCGCCCACGTTGGCCAGCGCCAGGCGGTCGCCCTCCTCGCCGGCCACCAGGGCCGCGGCGATCATGGTCGTACCCATCCCCCGCAGCGCGGGCTCGGCGTGGCCGCGATCGAACACGGCCCGGTTGGCGTCGTGCACCGCGCTCACCAGGCCTTCCACCGACGGCCTGCGGCCGAATCCCGCCTGCAGGGCGTCCACGGCCGTCCGTGCCGCGATCTCGCCACCGACGTGGCCGCCCATACCGTCCGCCACGGCGAACAGCGTGAGGCTCTCGAGTGCGAAGTCCTCGTTGACCGTTCGCACCCGACCGACGTCGGAGGCCGACCCCGACCGCAGGACGGTCAACGGCCCTCCGTCCGGGCCCGGTTCACCGCGACACCTCGAAGACCGTGCCGCCCACCTGGAGCAGGTCTCCCTTGCCCAGCTTCACCGCCGCCCCGATGCGCTCGGCGTTCACCCAGGTCCCGTTGGTCGATCCCAGGTCCTCGACCCACAGCGTGCCGTTACGCCGGAACAGGCGGGCGTGGATGCCCGACGTGAAGGCGTCCTCCACCCGGACCCCGCACCCGGCCGCCCGGCCCAGGGTGACCTCGTCGGAGATGTCGAACGCCTGACCCCGGTGGTCCGCGGGCTCGATCACCTTCAGTTGGAGCTTGCCGCTACGGTCCCGCCGGTCGACCGAGGGGTGGGCGCCCCCCGCCAACTGGACCTCGGCCGCCGCGCCACGCACCTTGGGGGGCCGCACCTCCACCCAGACGGCCCGGATCACCCGCAGGAAGAAGAGCCAGATCAGGGCCACGACCAGGACTTCGAGCGCCCGCAGGAGGTTCTGGTTGTCGAGCGAGGTCAGCAAGAGCACGGCTGCCTCCCCCTCACGAGGTCTCGAACCGGATCGTCGTCGTGCCCACGGTGACGTCGTCACCGTCCATGAGCACCCGCTCCTGGACAGGGACCCCGTTCACCCGGGTGCCGTTGGTCGACCGGAGGTCGACGACGACCACGTCGCTGCCGTGTCGCTTGATCTCGGCGTGGCGGCGGCTCACGTTGGGGTCGCTCAGGACGATGGTGCACTCGGGGAGCCGGCCGATCTCGACCGTCTCGGTCCCGAGGACGATCCGGGAGCCGTCCGGCATGACCAGCGATCCGGCCGACAGGCCGTCGGGCCCCTCGCGCACCTCGGCGGTCACCCGGTAGCGGCCCGCCCGCGTGGACGGGTCGCTGTGGATCTCCACGTCGACGGGGCCCACGAACACGTAGCCCTCGCTCCGGGCGTGCTCCCGGGCGGCGTCGCCGAGCTCGCGGGCGAGCACGTCGGCGAAGCTCTGGAAGCGCTCGGCGTCGTGCGGCGACAGCGTGATGCTGAAGGCGTTGGGCGCGATGAGCCCCTTCACGCCCACCCGGCGCAGGAGGTCCATCTCCCGTGTGAGGCGGCGGGCGATCTCCACGGGCTGGATCCCGCCGCGCAGTGCCTTGGAGAACGCACCTTCCACCAGACGCTCGAGGCGCTGCTCGAACTGTTGGAGTCCCATCGTGGTGGCCAAGCCTACCGGCGCGCTGTGCCCGGACGGGGTTCCGGGGACGGTGTCAGCCGAGGTGAGAGGGCACGACACGCCGTCGGCCACCACAGGTGTCAGGTCGTGAAGTGGGCGGTCGACCACACCCCGCAGTCGTCTCGTCACGCGAGTCGCACGGCCGACAGGCGAAGGGCCCGGAGCCGTCAGGTATCGTGACCGGGTCGCTCGGGCGAGTGGCGGAATTGGCAGACGCGCAGGATTCAGGTTCCTGTGTCCGAAAGGATGTGGGGGTTCAAGTCCCCCCTCGCCCACCCAGGGGTCCCGACAAAACCGGGCGGGACCCGACGACAAAACCAGTCTTCCGGGGGCTCCCCGGCTCCTGTCACAGCGGTGCTGAGCATGATCCGCTCCTGCAACCCCACCTTTTCAGCCCCATCAACCTGGCCAGGACGTTGAGGGTGCCCGCGGACGCGGTACGGGGCGCGCTCGGACCTCGAGGGTCCCTAGAGCAGGACGGCGGTGAAGGAGATCACGCCGTGAGCGGTGGGTCAGGCGGCGTCGCCTTCGCAGCCGGGACGGCCTCGGGCCACCACGACTCGATGGACAGCGTGCGTCGGCGGCGTGGGAGACGCCGGACCTTGCCGCTCTTGACCGCCGCCAGCTCGGCCAGCGCCGACGCGATCTTGCGCATGTTGGCGGCCAGCACCAGGAAGGCGACGAAGACGCTCTGAGCGGCGACACCGCGGACGCGGCGACGCTCGGCGTCATCGAGAGCCTCGTGGGCTCCGTCCTTGATGAAGCCGTTGAAACCCTCCACCGAGTTCCGCAACGTGGCGTAGTGGGCATGCCACCGGTCGCTCTGGTAGAGGAGCTCCTGGCTGAGCTTGGCCCCCGCCTCAGGGGGGACGGTCAAGCTCTGCTGGGTGCAGATGCTCGGAGGGTGGGCCTGCACCTCGGGACGCACGAGGACCCGCTTCTTGCCCTGGGTCTTGATGCTCACGGACTGGGGCTTGAGATCGCACCGGAGCACGGGGCAGGGGTTGGCTGCGGGACAGCGCACGCGGACATGTCCGTCGGCATCGGGTCGCGCCTTGGGCAGGATCAGGTAGCCCCACCGCTCCTTCAGCCGGGCTCGGTAGAGCGGCTCGTCGATGACACCGTCGCGGAAGTCCTTGGTGGCGTTGATGAGAGCCTCGGGGAGCGAGGCGCAGTACCAGGCCCCCTCGACCTGGATCATGCCGCCGAAGGAGTCCTGCACGCCGAGCTGGTTGCTCTTGTAGT